>DAOORH010000064.1:0-5612 GCA_035389145.1 Cellvibrio sp. | reverse complement strand
TCTCAAATAAGGTTTTGGTTTGCAAATCATTTTTCTTTTTACGAGTTAACACCAAACGGCCAGCATCAAAAACTGCGGAGACGAGTTCATCGTCACGCTCATCTGTAATTTCAACGCCGGGCTGAAAAACTTCAGTAGCATAATTGAGTGTTTTGCGCGCAAAAATAACGCCGTCAGGTTTAGCGTAATTAACCTGCACTAATCCATTCACATCTAATTTGGTAAACAGCTCACGGTAAGCCAACTTGCCGGTTTTGAGATTATAAGCCGCACCAGAAACAGCATAACCATCGTTTGCCACAGAGCTGCCGGCGACGACTAATCCCAGCAATAACACTGCTTGTTGAAGAACTTGCATATCTGTAAAACCCCTTTACAACGAATTAACCGAACCTGAGCGATGATTTTGCGCGCAGTATAATTCTTTCAGATAAATTTGCATCTTTCTCCACGGGGTTATATGTCGAGTTCAACACGAACGGGCCTATTCTTTAAGCGTACCTATCCTTTAAGCGAACCAAACAATGCGATGGTTTCCTTTCGACTGACTGATAAATCTACAATGGGTAAAGGATAACCGGGCGTTGGCGGCGGATTGTGAATGGTCTTGGCAGGCAGTTTTGCCAAAACCGGCAAGTAACGCCGAATAAAAGCGCCATCCGCATCGAAGCGTTGTGACTGACTGACGGGATTAAAAATTCGAAAGTAAGGTGCGGCATCTGTACCCGTTGAAGCGCTCCACTGCCAACCACCATTGTTGGCCGCAAAATCGCCATCGATTAGTTGCGTCATAAAATAATGCTCGCCCATGCGCCAATCGATTTGTAAATTTTTGGTAAGGAACATGGCAACCACCATCCGCAAGCGATTGTGCATCCAGCCCGTTGCTTTCAATTGCAGCATAGCGGCATCCACAATCGGGATTCCGGTTTCACCATTACACCAAGCTTGAAATAATTTTTCGTCGTGTCGCCACGGGAAAGCTTCTGTGTGTTTTTGCATGGCATTAAATTTACACACCTCGGGGAAATCCACCACCAAGTGCTGGTAAAAATCGCGCCAAACCAATTCGCTAATCCAGGTCGTAACACCCACATTGCCTGAATCCAATTCACCTTGATTCGCCTGTAGGGCAGCCGCTATACACTGACGCGGTGAAATAGAACCTACAGCTAAATAAGGTGAGAGCTGCGACGTGCCTTCTTGGCCTGGGAAATCGCGCGCTGTTTGATAGTCTTCAATATGATTTTTCACAAATGATTTCAAACGTTTGCTAGCTTCTTTTTCACCTGCTGGCCAAAGAGCACATAAATCACGCTGCTCAATACCTTTGAATAAATCATTTATCTGTTGATCTGTTAAAGCTGTGTAATCATATGCCGCTTGAACTGCTGGCTTTTTTAATGGTTGTAACGGCAGTACCCTTGCCTGCTCAATCCAATTATTTTTAAACGCAGTAAATACTTTATAAGGGTCGCCTTTACCGTTGCGCACCATACCGGGTGGAATAATAACTCGATCGTGAAACCGCTTTACCACTAAGCCTTGGGCACGCAAGGTCTCTGAGACCTGTTTATCGCGATTAAATTCATCCAATGGGTATTCAGCGTTTAGAAATAGTTCTTCTACCTGATGCTGCTTAATCAATGTCTGTAAATGTGGAACAATCTCCGTGGTTTTATCGACATAAATAACCATCATTGCAATATTTAATTCCACCAAATCACTATTAAGTTGCAATAAATGACGGCGAATAAAATCTACTTGTACGGGTGCTACCACATGATTGGTGAGCATCTCACGGCAAATAAAATATACTGCCAAAACACCTTCTTGCTCTTCTGCGGCACGGAATAATGCGGGGTTGTCGTAGGTACGTAAATCATGCCTGAACCAGACAATACGTTTAAATTTTTCAGTATTCATGTTCAACCTCGCCTACGAAGCCCTCTGGAAAAATAGTATTCAGTACATCCATAACATCTTGCTGACCCGCTCCCTGTGCGAGATGCACGTGCGATGGAAACTCAGCAGTAAGTGCATGAATAAGTTTTCCACCGACAACAATCGGTAGCGCGGTTGCTTGTGTTAAGTGTATTAATTCTTTTTGAAATTCACCCAAGCTGAAACACGCATCATTAAATACAATAAAGCCATCCAACGCTAATTGTTCTGCCGCAAACACAACTTCTGCAACAGAAACCACACCGAGCAGTTCAGACTTCACGTGGTTCATCGTCAAGCCATAATGCAGCAGCGTATTTAACAAGGGATTAACAGCCGTGTCTAATTGGATGATGGCAACACGTTTTCCCTTTGCTTGCTGGCGTTGGCGCTGAGTTAGCATCAACAAGTATTCTGACAAACGATTTATTAAAATCGCTTTTTTAACGCGATTGCCAAAAGACTCTTGATTCAGATTATCTAGCACGGGCGAAATAAGTTGATCTGCAATTAAAGCCGCGGGGTAAACCGAAAACAATTGATTAAAAAAAGCATCTAACTTTCCAAGATTTAACTCAGCCATAATGGCGAGCAATTCGCTCAAATAGCTTTGCCAAATATTTTCAATATCCACATTTTGACTGGGCAAGCCTGACTCTAATAATTCGCTTACTTTGCCAATCGCTAAACCGCGCGCCAACCACGCTTGAATTGTTTTAATCAATTCAACATCGTCACAACTATATAACCTGTGGCCTTTATTGGTACGTAACGGCTTTATCAAACCATAGCGTCGCTCCCATGCGCGCAGCGTTACGCTGTTAACACCCGTAAGCCGCGATATCTCGCGAATTGGAATTGGGTTTTGCATATTTTCAGTCATCAATTCTTTATTCATCAGAAGCCCCTAACGCTCAAGCACATGATTGCGCAGCCCCAAATCATCTGGATGCGGTGACCAAAAAGTTTGATTTTTTAAGTAGGGATTGTCCAAAGTCATTAAATGATGTTTGAGCAAGGTCAAAGGCACCACCATGGGCACCATACCTTTACCATAGGATTCAATTAAATGACTTAGCTCTTCTTTTTCTAATTTACTGATATGCAATTTCAAATAGCCGCGCAAATGCATCATGGCGTTGGTGTTGCCTTTACGTGAAGCTTGGTGACCTAGAGCGGTCATCAACAGCTGAATAAATTCGCGGTTAGTTTCATCAATGGGTCGCTCAGCAAGATTGGCTAAAAACTTACCAATCGCAAAATAGCTGGGAACATGGTGCGCCATCACTTGGTATTTGTAGCGTGAATAGAAATCGATAATTTTCTTTGCAGTAGGATTTTCTTGCAGGTTTTGTCGCCAATCGTGTAAAGCAAAAATGCGAGTAACAAAGTTTTCACGCAAACCAGCATCATTTAAACGGCCAGCCTCCTCAACGGGAATTAAGGGCATTAATTCCATAAAATGCTTGGCATAAGCACCCCGCCCTTTGCTATCCATGCCGTAACCATTGCTACCATAGCGCTTTAACCCATAAACCCCACAGCTGGGCGAATTTTGCATAAATACGTAGCCGCAAATATCCTGCATACGTGCCGCGGCTTGCTCAGCCTCTGCGACCAAGGCATCGGTAACATCCAAATCAGGGTTTTCAACACTACGAATACGATCTTGTCCATCAGTCACTATTAAGCGGATAGGTTTACGCGGCACTCCCAAGCCAATCGCCAACTCGGGGCAGACCGACTGAAATTCAACGTATTTTGAAAGCACATCGGTAAGGTAACGATTGCGTTTGTGGCCACCATCAAATCTAACCTTTTCACCCAACAAACACTGACTTATGCCGAGAGGAATCTTTTGCATCATTGCCACCAAAGTTATACAAATTTTTAAACTATGTATAAGTTATAGCTACACTTGTTATACAAAGCAATATTTTTGTATAGCTATTTTGTAAGCATGATCACGAAAATACTTTAATAAAATTTCTTAAGCTATTGATTAACAATAATAATGGAAATAAAAAAAACCGACTTACGTCGGCTTTTTGTATTTACAGTGAATATTTAAAAAATGAGGAGAATTACAACGTAGGTATTTTTACATGTTCAAACAGCTCATCCAATTCCGCCCTGGAATGGCGATTGAAGGCTTCATTGACAATGTCTTTGGTGAGATGAGGCGCAAATTTCTCAATAAAGTCGTACATAAATCCACGCAAGAATGTACCGCGACGGAAGCCAATCTTGGTCACACTGGCTTCAAACAGATGGCTAGCATCCAGCGATACCAAATCAGTATCCACCGCTGAGTCATAAGCCATTTGCGCGATGATCCCGATACCTAAACCTAGGCGAACATAGGTTTTGATAACGTCAGCATCGGCAGCAGTAAACACCACACGCGGTGCTAAGCCACGGTTAATAAAAGCTTCATCCAACTTGGAGCGGCCGGTAAAACCAAATACGTAGGTCACGATTGGATACTTGGCGACATCTTCCAAGGTTAAGCGAGGAATCTGGGCCAAAGGATGGTTTTTAGGCACAACAATGCAACGGTTCCAACGGTAGCAGGGCATCATGACCAAATCGCTGAAGAGCTCCATCGCTTCCGTGGCAATGGCAAAATCTACCGTGCCATCAGCCGCCATTTCAGAGATTTGCATCGGTGTACCTTGGTGCATATGCAAAGCCACTTCGGGGTACTGCTTAATAAACTGGCCAATAACAGGCGGTAATGCATAACGTGCTTGAGTATGCGTGGTCGCGATCGTCAAGGTGCCTTTACGCTCATTACTGAATTCTTGTGCAACCTGTTTGATACTTTCAACTTTGCGCAGAATCTCGCCTGCCTTTTTCAGAATGGCTTCGCCTGCGGGGGTAATGCGGGTTAAATGCTTGCCACTACGCGAAAAAATCTCTACACCCAACTCATCTTCTAGCAAGCGAATCTGCTTACTGATACCCGGTTGTGAGGTGTATAGACTCTGTGCAGTCGCCGACACATTTAAGTCGTGGTGGGCAACTTCCCAGATATAACGTAATTGTTGTAACTTCATAAGCCCTCCAAATGGCTCATTGAACTGGAGGATTCTCGTTAACCACAGGGGCGCGATCAACAGTTATAAAAACACTTCAGCTTTATGCTTTTCAAGAATAGACAGCAAATTCAACAAATTCCAAATTTATTTGCATATATCCCAAAAGGCTGGTTTCTTACAACTTTAGACCATATCTAGGATTTTTATAGTTTTTACAGGGATTTTTTTATTCTGATTTATCAGAACGCTCTAAGGCTTGATTTGCGATGCCGTGGGGAACGTGCCCAGTCGCCACATGCTCGCTGGCAGAATCGCAATGCACCCTCTGATCATCAAAGAAAACATCTGCCCCGTATGCCTTGAGAAAGGTTCCTTTAGACAGCCCTCCCAAAAATAGCGACTCGTCAATCCGGATATTCCATGCGCGCAACGTACGAATTACGCGCTCATGAGCCGGCGCCGAACGGGCTGTGACCAAGGCTGTTCTAATGGGGCAATCGTGCTCACCAAACTCACGTTGCAAGCCTTGTAAAGCTGATAAAAATTCTTTAAATGGCCCACCCGACAAGGGCTCTTTGGCAGACGCTTTTTCACTTTCGGTGAATGCGCTTAAGCCTTCCAATTTAT
>DAOORH010000063.1:0-11751 GCA_035389145.1 Cellvibrio sp. | reverse complement strand
GGCAAGAGGGAGACGTCGATGCATCAACCAGACATCGACGGTGAGAGACTTTCACCATGAGAACGGGCTGAAGAATCAGGCCGTTTCATTAACTCGTGAGGCCTACTTTAGAGATGACTGACAGCGCTGTCAACAGCGCTGTCAATTTATCGTAAAATAAGTTTAAGATTGTGAACCCAGCCCCTCGGGGCACCCCAAAAAAGCACTCAACTTTTATTAAGAACTAAAACAACACCTGCGCCCAAACCTTAACTCGTAACGCCCTTAATCCCAGATTGAACGGTTCTTACATCATCGATCATTCAAGCCTCCCAACAGTTAGCCTTCGCCTTAATTGCCGACTACAATGGCGACGCTCAGGCCGCAAGCGTTCATTGAAATATTGTTTTGAACGAAAAAACTATACGCTAGCCCCTCCCGCACTCAGCGCCTCATCTTTTTTGCCGCAAGAAATCTAATAGGAAATATTCATGAAAAATTGGCTATTAGCCTTACTCGCGTTTACCTCTGCCAATGTGATCCATGCAGATGAACCACTGCAAACGAACCCCTACGCACGCATCAGTGCAGATGGCAAAACCGCCATTGCAACCGTAAGCCCTCACGCAAGCGGTATCGCCATGGACGTTGTAGCACGCGGCGGCAACGCCGTGGATGCAGCCATTGCAGCGGCCTTTACCTTGGGCGTAGTGGATGGCCATAACTCGGGTATTGGTGGCGGCTGTTTTATTTTAGTGCGATTGGCAGATGGGCGAATTTTTGCCATCGATGGGCGCGAAATGGCACCCGCAGCGGCGCAGCGCGATATGTTTTTAGCGGATGGAAAAGCAAATCCTGAACTAAGCCGTACCGGTGCCTTAGCGGTGGGAATTCCCGGCTCGGTGATGGCGCTGCACAAGTTACAGCAACTCGGTGGCGCGCTAAAATTTCGCGATCTTATTTTACCGGCAGCAAACTTGGCGGAAACCGGCTTTCCTATTTCAGTCAGTTTGGCTGAGCGCCTTTCTGCAACCAGCAAAAAACTTGCGCAATTTCCTGCCAGTGCTGCCATTTTTTTGGATAAAGACAACCAACCACTCATTGCGAATACACAACTACAACAAAAAGATCTTGCAGCAACCTATCGTGCAATTGCCGAGCAAGGGCCCGCATATTTTTACAAGGGCGATTTCGCTAAAAAGACCGCGAGTTGGATGAAGCAACATGGCGGCATCATCACCCAAAAAGATTTTGCCAATTATCAAATTAAACTGCGCGAGCCTGTAGTTTCCGAGTTTGCAGGCTACACACTTTACGGCTTCCCACCACCCAGTTCTGGCGGCACCCATGTCGCACAAATTTTAAATATTCTCGAACAATTTGATTTAACTAAAACCACGCAAGCAGAGCGGTATCACTTAATTGCAGAGGCAATGAAATTTGCCTTTGCAGATCGCGCCCACTGGTTAGGCGATGGCGATTTCACCAAAGTACCCGCAAGCCTTACCGATAAACGCTACGCAAAAATTATCGCGCAAAAAATCAGCCTTGAAAAAACCACCGCCGATATTAACTACGGTACTCCCGATGTTGATATTGAAGCGCTCATGAATAAACACACTACGCATATTGCTGCCGCTGATATGGAGGGTAATTGGGTCGCCATTACGTCTACCGTTAATACCAGCTTTGGTAGCAAAGTGGTTATTCCGGGTACGGGTGTGGTATTGAACAATCAAATGGATGATTTTTCTGCGCAAGTGGGCGCAGCCAATGCGTTTGGTTTAGTCGGCTCAGATGCAAATGCAGTACAAGGCGGCAAACGCCCACTCTCAAGCATGAGCCCCACCTTGGTATTTAAAAATGGCGTACCCGTTATGACACTCGGTGCCGCTGGTGGCCCAACCATTATTTCGCAAGTGGTACAAACACTTTTATACACCTTGAATGATGGCATGCCTGCAGAAGAAGCTATGAAGCAAGCACGCATTCATCAGCAATGGAATCCCAATCTTTTATTTGTAGAAGCTGCTATGCCCGAGAATGTGCAGCAATCATTAAAACAAAAGGGCCACGAATTAAAAATTTGGGCACGCATGGGCGCATCGCAAGCGATTCAATTACGCGATGGAAAATTAGTACCCGTGGCAGAGCCAAGAGTAATATCCCAAAACAAGGGGCAATAATGTGCGGCAATATTCTGACCCAAGGTCACATTGTCAGCACTGAACAACTTACAGCGAGAGAAAATCATGAGTAACCCGCAACGCGATATCACCTTACGTTTTCTAGCTGAACCGCAAGATGTAAATTTCGGCGGAAAAGTTCACGGGGGCGCAGTGATGAAATGGATCGACCTTGCGGCTTACGCCTGCTCTGCGGGCTGGAGTGGCCGCTATTGCGTAACGGCTTACGCAGGTGGAATTCGTTTCGTATCGCCCATTCATGTCGGCAATTTAGTGGAAGTTAGCGCGAAAATTATTTACACCGGCAAGTCCTCCATGCATATCGCGATAGAGGTAAATGCCTGCGACCCAAAATCGTTAAACAGAAGACTGACTACCCATTGCATAGTGATTATGGTGGCTGTAGATGAGTCTGGGCAGCCCGTTAAAGTTCCTGTTTGGGTGCCAGAGACCGAAGATGATAAACAACAGCACGCAACAGCGATTAAGTTGATGGAAATGCGCAAAAAAATTGGCGAGGAAATGCAAATTTTTGTGTAGATAAAACTGCAGATTGAATAATTTCACCAATCACTACCGCTGGTATTCGTACATAAATGAGATCTCACATGGATAGCTGTTCGCAGCCAGGGCTCTTGCCCGTCAATCAAGCCATTGCACTTATGCTAGAGGCAATTACGCCCGTTGCAGTAGTGGAGACCGTAGCTCTAGCGGCGGCCTTAGACCGCGTGCTAGCAGAACCTATTTACTCCGACATTAATGTTCCGGGGCATGATAATTCTGCAATGGACGGCTACGCGTTTTGTTATGCAGATACGGCAAGCAATACACCTTTACGCGTAATAGGACATTCCTTAGCAGGCCATCCATTTAACGGCGCTATTAAGGCAGGCGAATGTGTTCGCATTATGACTGGCGCGGTAGTTCCGGTTGGAACAGATACAGTGGTTATGCAAGAAAATGTGAGTTCCGCTGACGATCAGATTCAAATCAATCAATTGCCAAAATTAGGCGAGAATATTCGCCGCGCAGGTGAAGATATCGCTATAGATTCGCTGGTGTTTGAAGCAGGCAAACGCATCAGCCCCATCGATATAGGTTTATTAGCATCTTTAGGTATCGCTATAGATTCGCTGGTGTTTGAAGCAGGCAAACGCATCAGCCCCATCGATATAGGTTTATTAGCATCTTTAGGTGTTGCAGAACTCAAAGTATTTAAACGCATTAAAGTAGCCGTGTTTTCAACCGGTGATGAATTGAAACCCTTAACCCAAAAATTACAAGCAGGTGACATTTACGATAGCAATCGCCCTACCCTTATCGCCCTATTATCGCGCTTAGCGGTTGATGTTACTGACCTTGGCTGCATAGCCGATGACCCAGAAAAAATAACAGCGGCCTTTGAATCAGCCATTGCACAAGCAGATGTGGTTATTTCAAGCGGCGGCGTTTCAGTGGGCGATGCAGATTACACCAAAGATGTATTAGAGAAGCTTGGAAAGGTTAATTTTTGGAAAGTCGCCATGAAGCCAGGCAAACCGTTTGCCTTTGGCGTTTTGAATAAACGAAATGCACCCGTTGATAAAGGCTGGTTCTTTGGCTTACCCGGAAACCCGGTTTCATCCGTAGTGACTTATCATCAATTAGTCGTGCCTGCATTGCGCTATTTAGCGGGCGAAGTATTTGAAAGCTCGCCTACGTTAAGCATCACCACGCAAAGCCCGTTAAAAAAACAACCGGGTCGTGCAGATTATCAGCGCGGTAAATTGATTACTGAAGATGGTGAAAATAAAGTCACCACCACGGGCAACCAAAGTTCTGGCGTACTCAGCTCTCTCGCTCAAGCAAATTGCTATTTAGTGCTTGAACAAGCGCGTGGTGCAGTAGCCGCAGGCGAAAAAGTCAATGTGGTTTTATTTGATAGATTTTTACAATGATGTTAGGAATTTAGGGGTAATTACCTAGATTTGACGCGACTTTACCGTACCCATCCTATACCCTGTGCGCCCAGTGTCGATACTGCCGTAATTGCAGCCATATTAACCTATATCCTTAAGCCTACTTTCTCAGAGGAAACAGGGGATTTATGATCAATCATTTTCGTGTCTTAGGCGTCAAAGAAACCGCCTCTGAAGCAGACATTAAAAAAGCCTATCGACGGCTCTCCAACCAGTATCACCCAGACAAATTACTCAACCACACGGACGACGAAAAACGCCATGCCGGTGTGCAGCTTCAGCGCGTACAAGACGCCTACGATATTTTGAGTGATCCCAAAAAACGCGCTGCGTTTATCAAAGATTTTAAGAACGTTATAGTTCCAGACCCCACCGCTGCCATGAGAGAGCTATGGGATCAATATTATCCAACACACTAAAATGTATTAACGAATCGCCTCCTATGAATACAGCTTTTGATCCAGAACGCCTGCAGCAATTAAAATCCGACGCATTTGAAAACATAGAATCTTATAGCGACCCAAAACAACCCAAAGCGCTAAGTAATTACACCGCGCAAATGAAAACCATTCTGCAAGCCGACCCCAGTATGTTGAAGTCGCTGCCAGAATATTTGCCGGTTGCACTTTTTGGTCGCATTAAATTTAGCGATGTGGCCAAAAAACAATGGGCGCTCTGGCTGAAAACGAATGTCATACCCTCATGGGATGAATTTAAAGTGTCGGTGGCATTTAATAACGATGATTTGAATCTCGTTAAAGCCGTGCGCGCCCACGATCAAAATTTATTAATTGAAGCCTGCGCCGTTTTATTTTTATTGATGCACGACAATACCAAGCCGAGTAAGGCGAAAGAAGCTGACGATCAATACAATGAAGAAGACGATGACAGCGACCGCAACTACGCCCATGACGATTATGAAGGCAATGGCGATGTAGATGGTCATGCGCATGACGAAGAATACGACGAAATTTCATTTAACTAAGATGACATTATTTTTAACTGACATGAAACTATCTTTAACGAAAAAGGTTGCACATGAATAGCCTGATTGAAATTGCCGCTACTGAAATTAAACAGCTCGCAACAGTAGAGCCAAAACAAGCGAGTAAAAAATTTGAGCTCATGGCAAATACCATGTCAGATGCCCAACTGATAGAAGTCATTGAAGCGATTGATATTGTCACCCTGACGCAAATAAACAGTCAGCACGACCTCTCCTTCCCATCGATTATTGCCGAACTTATGACGCCCGAAAAAATTCGCGACATAGTTTGCCAACAACCGCTCTACTGGGAAGAAAAAATAAAAAATAATGCAGACGAATTAAGGCAACACACCTTTGAGTTTTTAACCTATTTAATTCGCAGCCAAGATAGCGATGAAAAAAGAGCTGAAATTTTGCAATGCGTTGCAGAAGATAGCGCCGGCTTATTTTATTTATGCATTCCTTTTATCGAAATCTATCGCGGCGAAAAAATTGTCGATGAAGACTACGATATGTATCACAAAGAAACCTCAAGCCTATACGAGGAAGAGGAGGATTTAGAAGAAGCACAGACCTATACCGAACGTAATGCAAGTGAAGACCAGCATAGCCTTGGCTATGACGACCCTCGCAGCCTATTAGCCTTAATTCGCCAGTTAACGCCCGAAGTAGAGCAAGATATTAAGAGTCTGATTCGCAATGAAAGCTCGGGCTGGGAAGCGATTATTAATAAATTTGCCACCGAGTTAGTGATACAAGCGAAAGACAAAAACACCGCTACTGATGAATACGCAGAAGTAGACGACATGTTTAGCTTTTTGGATTAAGACTTTCTAGATTAAGACTCGCAAGATCAAAGAACAGGTTCGCCATGCAATTAGCACTACGAAATTCAAACCAAGGCCCATTTTTAACCCAAGTCATTACCTATGGCTTGGAGCAAAAACGTTTAACACCGGAACACCTTGAACAAATTAAAAGCAAAGCCGTATTAATGAGCTTAAAGTTTGCCGACAAGTTTTATAACAAATATAAAATGGATTTGTTGGAACAAGCGGCGCAAGACATTATTGGCGTGGCCAGTTTAGGTTTGGCAGAATTATCTAAACAAGATCTCGATAAAGCGCTCACAGTGCTAACCAGCCCAGAAAATATTGTGAAACCTTTTCAAAAGGGCTGGACCATGCTCAGCCAAGTGAGCCTCATCAGCGCGAACAATAAATCCTTATACGGCGATGTAGACGCACACTTGCTCGCCAACATTTCCAGCGCACCCTATGAAGATCAATGGCTAGGTTTGCGCCACTATGAGCATGCACTGCAACGCTGGCAACAAGACCAAGCCATAACATTACTCAAAGAAACTTTCTTTTACGCCAACACGCTAGATGATACCGATTATTTCAGCCTTGAAAGTATGCTCGCCGAAGCGCTAATTTATCGTCTCTGCTGCAATGGCGCCAAAGTAAAGCCAGATTTAAAACACAGACTAAAAAATATAGAATTGTTAGACGTTTGGTTTGATGAAGAGTTTTTACAAACTCAACTGCAGAACACTTTGAATCTACTACCCACCGAACTTGCTGCAGCTATTCGAGCAGACCTCGGCAAAAATTTTATTCAACAGATAGCCAACACCTTAAAATTTGCCAAGCGCTATCAAAAGCTTTTAGCTGAAAACGCTACGCCCGAAAAACGCGATGCCTTCGAATACAAACAAAGCATGCAGCACCCCTTATTAGGATGGCCGCAGTATCTTGAATTTTAACCAGCCGAATTTTTGGCTAATTTACAAACGCTTTTGTAGGTGCTTTACAAAGTATTTAGCGCTATCCGCTGCACTTCTCATAGGGCTGTGAGTGAAATTTCCGCCCTGCTCTAAATAATAAAATTCCAATCCAGATTCGGCGGGGTCTGGCAGAATTTCAGCATAATTGATAGAACCATTGCCCAGCTCGGTGTAGTCCCTCGTAACTTTATCCATATCTTTTATGTGCCACATAACGTAGCGCCCGGGCTGATCTTTAATTAACGCTTTGGGGGATTGTTTGGAGGAGTGCATTACCCAGTACATATCCATTTGCAGCTTAACCAGCGCAGGATCTGTTTCCTTCAATATGATATCGAAGCCATTTTTACCGCCCTGATCTATGAATTCAAAGCCGTGATTATGGTAGGCAAACCCAAGCCCTGCGGCTTTTACTTGTTCACCAATTAGATTGAGTTTTCCTGACAATAATTTAAATTTGTCGATTGTCCTCTGCTCTGGGGCTAGAAATGGCCAAGTAATGTATTTCATATTCAAAACTCGGGCGCCCTCTACGCACTGATCTACAAAGCGCTTTAGTTCATCGTCAGATTTTTCGAGATAGGGAGAAAACCCAAAATGCCCACTGGAAGCGGTTACCTGCAAATCTCTCAATATATTCTTGAATTCTGAAGACTTGTGCCCGTAGAAAGTTCCTTTTTCACCATCAAATCCAAAGGTTTCAAAATCTTGGTAGCCCATAGCCGTTACTGCTTTCAAAGTACCAATGGGATCATTAGTCATGTCTTTGTTAACGGAATAGAGTTGGAGGCCCATTTTATATTTTGGCTTTGTACCCGCTGCCCAACTAAATGTGGGCAACACCGTTGCAGCGCCTAATATTCCTATCGCCCCTATAAATTTTCTACGATTCATTTTTTAACCCTTCAGTAAAATGCTGCTTAGAATTCATGTTGTTTATTGTTGTCTTGCAATCATTTAAATTTGATCGCTAAGGTAATTGAGTTTGCTTAGTCATTTTTTCACCACCGCAGGCAACTTTCTTTCCGTCTGCGCTGGTTTGGCACATAGCCGCCTGACCACCGCAAGCAATGTTTTGACCATCAGCACTTATTAGGCAGGCTGTAGCTTCTCCACCACAAGCAACATTTTTACCGTCTGCGCTGATTAGACAACTGCTCGCTAATCCGCCACAAGCAACCTCCTTTCCATCCGCACTTATTTGACACGCAGTCGCTTTTCCACCACAGGCGATAGACTTTCCATCTGCACTGCCCATGCAGTAACTTGCGCCTGTATTAGCGCTTGCGATAGAGGAAACCAAACATAGGGCTAGAAAAAGATATTGATATTTTTTCATATATTTCCTTTCGAGTATTTTTAACAGGGAGTTAATGAGCGGTGTAGGGTTTTAATTAATCCATGCTCACTAAAGAATAGGCATTCGTTAACTTTACTCTTGCCCCCCGGATTTTCGTGAAGCGGCCACCTGCTTTTAATGTCACAAATTGCGTACTGTGGCCAGCGTATTAACCGACATACGAACAGCACCTGCCGTAGGCAATTATTCAATATACAAGGAAAACGCTTCAGAGAAAATGACGCGAACATTGCACTTTATTCCGTATCAAATTCTCTATGAGCATTATTCCAGTCAGTCAGAAATTTTTCATCGTTAAAAACATTATCGTGCCGCAGGCTTGTATACAAGTGGTAGCTCACGTCTATTTGCTGAGCGAGTAGAAATAGGTTCATTGCATCACCGTTCCATTTGGGCACAGTAAGATCAGCACCACCTTGAAACAAATAAACTTTTTCTACGCTTGGCAAGGTATTAAAATAAATCGGTGAGCTGGCCAGCATTCTTTGGCGAGATTCAGCTTCAGTTTTTCCAGTATTAAATTGACATTTGTACTGATCATTGTAACGAGTGGCTACTTCTTGGCGATAAAAATCCACTGGCCCGGCTCCTGCAACTACAACTTTAATTCGACTATCCCTCTCACCCATAAGTAATGCAACTGTGCCGCCTCGACTATAGCCAGATACCAGCACTTTTTGCATATTCGCTTCAGGAGTATGGGCTTCCACTACATTTAACAAGGCAATAGTGTCATCGGTGGCGCCATCATATGCGTCACAAAAATCACCGCCCGCAAAAAAACTAACAGCTTGATAACGCAATGTTCTACCTCGAAATGCAGGTACCACCATAACGTAATTATGGTTGTAATAACGTAAATTATTTTCAAGAGAGATGGATGGATTTTCCTGACTCAAGCCGTCTGGCGATACGATAACGGGAAAAGATATTTTGGATGCGTTGATGGGTACAACTACGGCGCCATAATGTTTATTTAGCCCTACCGTATGTTCATAAAGCCTAACTTTATAGTGCTCCGTGGCGTGTTCATAAACAACGCGCACATCCTTTGCAGACAAGTCGCGCTTCGCCCACTCTGTTTTTACGTTATTGATGTCAGTATCAGTTACTACGCGATAGTTAAAATCTTCCGATACTGTATTGGGCGATGAGTTATTACTTCCGCCACTACCGCCACCGCATGCCAATAGTAAGAGCGGGAGAATCATGAAAACTAATTGAAATATCCGCATAGTAATGTTCCTTAATGATTAACTCTTCAAAGCCGCTTACCCGAATGATTGGGTTCAGAGTGAATTTATATTTCCGTTTTAAGCTTTAACGCTAGCCAATCACTAACTAACATCTAAGAAGTTATAGCCCGTAGGTACGATTAGCGCAGCGTAATCGTACGCATGTTAATATCCATATTCAATGTCGCATTATCATCACACCACCAACTGTATGTGATATTTTTTATACAAGCTTTGTAATAGCGCGATATCCTCTATCAAAAAATTATCATGCTGCTCCACTGAATTAACAGTCAACAATCAGGTTTATTCGGCAATTTTTTGTTCAACGACAATGTGGCATTCCTTTGCGCTTTGCTAATTTGGTTAGTTTTTCATGCGTACGATTACGCTGCGCTAATCGTACCTACAGGGAGAAAAGTGAATGCAGTTTTGTTTGATTGGTTTTTGCAGTGATTGTGGGGTATACCGTTAGGACTTTATAAAATGCTACGCATTTCTCGCTTCTAAATAAGCCCTGCGCGCTAACGCCAAGGCTCCGGTAATACCGGCATCGCCACCTAAGGCAGTGGGGATTATGTAGCTATCCATATCATCGAGCGCGGCATCGTGCGCGTAGGCGTTCAGCATTTTTTTAAGGTTCGCGCGAATTTTGGGGTAGAGAAAACTGCGGGTCATAACGCCACCGCCAAAAATAATTTTTTCGGGGGCGTACATCCATGTAAGGTTCACGCACATTACCGCTAGGTAATAGGCCTCTAAATCCCACGCGGGGTGGTCTTCTAATAAATTTCTGGGGTGAGTCTGCCAGCGTTTGTGAATCGCGGTGCCCGATGCCAAACCTTCCAAACAATTACCATGAAAAGAACAACTGCCAGCAAAGCCTTCATCTTCTCTAGCGACTGGAACCATCATGTGGCCCACCTCTGGGTGGCTGATGCCTTGCATTAACTTCCCGCCTGCAAAAATCCCCGCCCCTACTCCCGTACCCACGGTAACGTAAACGAAGTTTTCGCAATCCACCGCAGAGCCTTCCGTAAACTCGCCCATGGCTGAGCTGTTAACGTCAGTTTCTATTTCAACCAGTACATTGAGCGAATCTTTAAAGAAGCCCCGCAAGTTGATATTGGACCAACCGGGGCGCGGGGTTTTGGTGATATAGCCATAAGTGGGCGAGCGTGGGTTAAAGTCTAAAGGGCCGAAAGACACTATACCCAAGGCCGCCAATTGGCCAAACTCAGGGGCGGTTTTGATAAAGAAATCCCTTACTGCGGCTAGGGTTTCTTCTGATGTGGTGGTGGGAATATTAGCGCGTGCCTTAATAAACCCACGCGAATCCGCCAATACGCAAATAAACTTAGTTCCACCGGCTTCAACGCCACCAAAGAGTGGTTTTGCATCTTCTTGGCTCATTACTACACCTTCTACAACGACTTTGCTTGAGTGTAGAACATAAGACTAAAACCATCTGAATTTAAAACAGGTACAATTTGCACCACAAAAGATGATTTGAGCGCTTTTTACGCAGCGCTATAACCAAAAGAGAAATTTAGGTAAGAGATATGAGCGATAAGTTTGAACAGGCAGCCATTGGCGAATATGAACGATCTGCCAATGATATAGGCAAACTAAAAACAACTTTGGCACCCCTGAAAAGATCTTACTTGCGCTTTGATAAGATTATCGCCACCACCATTGATGAATCGCCCACAAAACCGGCATGCAAAGCAGGCTGTTCTTATTGCTGTTATTACAAGGTAGAAGTTAAAGCCCATGAGATGCTGTTAATTCATGAGCACATGAAAAAAAATCTAGCGCCAGCGCTCACCACACAAATTTTAAACAGCGCCGCAGAGAACGCTGAAGTCATTCGCACCCTCACTCCCCAAGAACATTTAGCCACCAATATTAAATGCCCGTTTTTAATTGAAAACCAATGCAGCATTTATGAAGTGCGCCCGTTCCGCTGCAGAAGTTTTCACGCGGTTAAAGTGGAATCCTGCGAGGCTTCATTTGCAAACCCGAGTGACTTTAGTATTGCCACTGAATTAATTGAGGATGTATCTCACTACAGCGATGCACTCTCGCAAGGCTTTGAAGCAGCAACAATGGATTCTGGTTACGATCACCGAACCTATGATTTAAATACTGCGCTGTTAGAAGTGTTCGCCGACGCCAGCGTAGAGAAACGTTACAAGCGCGGTAAGAAAGTATTTAAAACGGCGATTGAAGTGTTGGAAGAGGCGGAGTGTTTCC
>DAOORH010000062.1:0-11780 GCA_035389145.1 Cellvibrio sp. | reverse complement strand
TATAACTATACGAACGAAACTGAGGTGTAACCATTACACCATTTACAACTTTTTCAGGTTGGTTTTCGATACTGATAAACCCATAAAAAGATGCGTTGGTATCTACCAGTTCAGAGCTATATAATTTTCCAGGCGTTAAGCTATTAACCTTTTCAAGGCTAAAAGTTTTATTTTGGGGGGATTGAGACTCACTGCTGTTGCCTCCTCCGCAGCTTACGAGTAGCAATGAAATCATAAATAGACTCTTTTTCATTTCCATTCTCCATGGGTCATTGGTGTAACTTAAAAATGTTGTTGTGCATTGCTGCTCAGCCTACTTCCTGCTTGAATGCGCAATATGCTATTTCAGTCAGTAAATGTTTTTTTAGAGTTTATGATGGCTTTAATTTTTTGGGTTACGTCTAGTGTGACCAATTCTTTATTGTAAATAATGGCGTCTGAGCGGCTATTTACAATTAGTTGAATGTTATTTTCTTTGCTGTAGGCGGACACTATTGCATCTAGGATTTGTTCGGATTTTTTTCTGATGCTCTCGTCAAATTCCCTGCGCTTTTGATTTAGGCTACTAATTTCATTTTGTTGTGAGGTGAGTGTTTGGTGTTCCTTTGCACCTGAAATATTGGCATAGCATTCTTGAAGCTCTTTGTTGTCGTGTGCTGGATTATAAGTTTTCCGGTTGGGTTCATTGTAATGTTCCCGTGGGTCTTCCGATGCATTTGCCCGTGGGGTTGGCGCTTCGGTTTTGGATTTAATAATAAATTGTTTGTTACATTTATCATTTCCTTGTATTTCTAGGGTATAGATTTTTTTTTGAATCTCTCTTCTTTTTTCGGTTAATTGGTAATCATCTGCATCAATTTCTTTTGGGTAGCGAGTTTCTTTTTTTAATCGTTCAAAGACAGTGCGCTGTAAATCACTGTGATCAGCCGCTACCCAGACAAATGATTTTTGGATGGTCTTGTTTGTCGAGTTTTCCGCGTAACCGTTAATGTTAAAAAGTAGGATGCTTGCGCCTAATAGTGATTTTCTCATGTTCAGGTTCCTTGTGTTTGATTTTGGGCTCTTCGGCTGGGTGGCGTAACCAATTTCAGTTGTTGTTTGCAGTATCTAATACTTACAGGAATTTACCAGTACGAAATTGTACTTTCATTGTTACTGCTCGAAGTTATTCTGTCCTGCTTAAAGGGCACAAAGTACCTAGTTAAGTGCTGGAGTCGAGTTCTGAAACATTCGGGAATTAGCTACTTGGTAGCTAATTCCCGCACGACAAAAATAAAACCTACTCGCTCGCTCCAGGCTCATACGCCAACACCGGGCTCATCCATCTTTCAATCTCTTGGACGCTCACACCTTTACGCCCAGCCAAACTCTCCACCTGATCTTTCTCAATTTTTCCGGTATTAAAATACTCAGCTTGTGGGTGGGAGAAATACCAGCCGGAAACCGCTGCAGTCGGCAACATCGCGAAATGTTCGGTCATCACAATGTCGGTGTTATCGGTCGCCTTCAACAAATCAAACAGCTGGGTTTTCTCTGTGTGATCTGGGCAGGCTGGGTAACCTGGGGCTGGGCGAATGCCTTTGTATTTTTCACCAATTAAATCTTCATTGGTTAAGGTTTCTTCGCTGTCGTAGCCCCAGAATTCTTTGCGTACACGTTGATGCAAGTGTTCCGCAAAAGCTTCGGCTAAACGGTCGGCGAGGGCTTTCACCATAATGCTGTTGTAGTCATCGCCTGCGTTTTGGTATTCCTTCGCGAGTTCTTCTGCACCTATACCTGCGGTTACGGCGAAGCCGCCGATGTAATCTTGTTTGCCGGTTTCTTTTGGCGCAACAAAATCTGCAAGTGAGTAGTGCGGCTTAGATTCCATGCCTTGTTTTAAATGTTGCTGGCGAATGTGGTGCAAGGTATTTATCTGCTTGCCATCTGCATCGTAAACCGCAATATCATCATGATTAACAGTATTGGCTGGCCAAAAGCCGATAACACCGTTAGCGCTAATTAGTTTTTCGTCGATCAGTTTGCGCAGCATAGCTTGTGCGTCTTTAAACAAATCGCGTGCGGCTGCGCCGACCACTTCATCTTCTAATATGCGTGGATATTTTCCGGCGAGATCCCAGCTGATGAAAAACGGCGTCCAGTCGATATATTCAACCAGTGTATTTAAATCATAATTCTCAAGTACTTTAATGCCGGTGAATGCTGGCGTAGGCGGTGTGTAATTATCCCAATCCAGTTTTAAACCTTTGGCGATGGCTTCAGGATAAGTGCGTACTGTGCCGCGTGGTTTGCGATTGGCGTTGCGTTCGCGTACTTCGATATATTCGGCTTTTAGTTTTTCTACAAAAGGTGGGCGCAATTCATCAGACAGCAACGTGCTTGCAACACCTACAGCGCGTGAAGCATCTGCAACATAAACCACTTGGTTCAGTTTAAATACGGGATCAATTTTTACTGCAGTGTGTGCTTTAGACGTTGTTGCGCCGCCGATCATCAACGGTTTGTTAATGCTGCGACGTTCCATTTCGCGTGCGACAAAAACCATTTCATCCAGAGATGGAGTAATCAAGCCCGAGAGACCGATAATGTCGCAGTTCTGTTCAATGGCAGTATCGATAATTTTATCGCAAGGCACCATTACACCAAGGTCAACTACTTCAAAGTTGTTGCATTGCAATACAACACCGACGATATTTTTACCGATGTCATGCACATCGCCTTTTACCGTGGCCATTAAAATTTTGCCGTTGGGTTTTGATGCTTCGGTTTTTTCTGCTTCGATAAATGGCTGTAGATAAGCTACTGATTGCTTCATTACACGCGCTGATTTCACCACTTGCGGCAAAAACATTTTTCCGGCGCCGAATAAATCGCCGACCACATTCATGCCATCCATGAGTGGGCCTTCGATCACATCGAGTGGGCGCGGGTAGTGTTGGCGCGCTTCTTCGGTGTCGGCTTCGATGTGAGTCGAAATCCCTTTTACCAGCGAGTGTTCAATACGTTTTGCGATAGGCAGAGAGCGCCATTCGGCATCCTCTTTGACTTCGCCGGTTGAGCCATCGCCGCGATATTTTTCGGCAATATCCAACAAGGCTTCAGTACCGCCTTCGTGACGGTTGAGAATAACGTCTTCAACTTTGTCTTTTAATTCTTGGGGTAAATCGTCATACACAGCCAATTGGCTGGCGTTAACGATACCCATGTTCATGCCCGCTTTAATGGCGTGATACAGGAACACCGAGTGAATAGCTTCGCGCACGGGGTTATTGCCGCGGAATGAAAACGAAACGTTAGATACGCCGCCGCTGATTCCTGCGTGCGGCAAGTTTTCGCGAATCCAACGCGTAGCGTCAATAAAATCTACCGCGTAGTTGTTGTGTTCTTCAATACCGGTTGCGACGGCGAAAATATTCGGGTCGAAAATAATATCTTCAGGCGGGAAATTTAATTTATCCACCAGTGTGCGATATGAGCGTTCGCAAATTTCTTTTTTTCGCGCCTGGGTATCCGCTTGGCCTTTTTCATCAAATGCCATGACCACAACGGCAGCGCCATAGCGCATACACAATTTGGCTTTGTGTAAAAACTCTTCTTCGCCTTCTTTTAAGCTGATGGAGTTAACAATGGGTTTACCTTGAATGCATTTTAAACCCGCTTCAATGATTTCCCATTTAGACGAGTCAACCATAATTGGCACGCGCGAAATATCCGGCTCGCCTGCAATCAGGTTTAGGAATTTCACCATGGCGCGTTCGGCATCTAACATGCCTTCATCCATGTTGATATCGATAATCTGCGCGCCGTTTTCAACTTGTTCCAACGCAACTTCTAAAGCAGTGGAATAATCTTCTTCCACAATTAATTTTTTGAAGCGTGCAGAGCCGGTGACGTTACAGCGCTCGCCCACGTTCACAAACAAAGAATCTTTGGTGATGTTGAAAGGTTCTAAGCCAGACAAACGGCAAGCCGGTTCAATGTCTGGAATTTGGCGCGGTGGATATTTCGCTGCAGCATTTGCAATGGCGCGAATGTGCGCAGGCGATGTACCGCAGCAACCGCCGATAATATTTAAGAATCCGCTCGCTGCAAATTCTTCCACAATCTCACACATTTCTTCGGCGGTTTGATCGTACTCACCAAATTCGTTCGGTAAGCCCGCGTTAGGGTGAGCACTGACATAGCAATTGGCAACGCGCGACATTTCTTGCACGTATTGGCGTAATTCTTTTGCACCCAGTGCACAGTTCAAACCAATGCTGAGTGGTTTGGCATGTGCCAGTGAATTATAAAAAGCTTCGGTGGTTTGGCCCGAGAGCGTGCGGCCAGATGCATCAGTAATGGTGCCCGAAATCATAATCGGCAATTCAAAACCGTGATCGTCAAAATATTTTTTCACCGCAAATACAGCGGCTTTGGCGTTGAGCGTATCGAAAATGGTTTCGATCAAAATAATATCGGCACCGCCGTTAACCAAACCATCCATCGATTCCAAATAGTTTTCCACTAATTGATCGAAAGTGACGTTACGTTTACTCGGGTCGTTTACATCCGGCGATATCGAACAGGTGCGACTGGTTGGGCCAAGCACGCCAGCAACAAAGCGCGGCTTCGCCGGATTCTTTGCAGTCATTTCATCGCATAAATCGCGCGCTAATTTTGCAGAGGCGAAGTTAAGCTCATAGGTTAAATCTTCCATGTCGTAATCGGCCATGGAAATGCGTGTGGAGTTGAAGGTGTTGGTTTCTAAAATATCTGCACCAGCTTCTAAATAGCTGTGCTGAATTTCGCGAATTACTTCAGGCTTGGTGATGGACAACAAATCGTTATTGCCCGCGATATCCATGTGGTAATTGGCAAAACGCTCGCCACGGTAGTCCGCTTCCTGCAGCTTGTAACTTTGAATCATGGTGCCCATGGCACCATCCAAAATCAGGATGCGCTGTTTAATGGCTTCATGTAACGAATGAATACGGGCTTGGCGTGCGTGGTTATTGCTCATGGATCAACCTGTTGTACCTGAAAATTTGAGGTCTATATCAAAAGTTATCGATATAGGAAATGGCGAGAATTCTACCAGACAAGCCGTAGTTGGGCGACTAAAACGCTAGCTTAATCCCAAAACTGCCATCTTGCCGGTTTGTGATGGGGCTCTCGCTCGAATTGAGTTGCACAAGGGATTTAATAGGCAGTAAATGGTTAAGAATAGGTCAAGTTTTAATGATCGCTGACTTGGGAATTGGAGGCGTCTATGAAATATCCTGTCGATTATCGTGTTTATTATGGATTTGCGACTTACGCGATTCTGATTCTTCTTATATGTATGTTTCTTGCCGCCTGTGGTGGTGGCGGTTCCAAGACTTCTTCACCGCCTACCAACTCCAGTGTTGCGGCCAATAGTTCTTCCTCTATTAGTTCCTCAAGTCAAAGCTCTGTTGCTCAGAGTTCTTCGTCTGCTTCTAGCCAATCTGAAATTGTGGGCATTGACGCTCGCCCCTCTAACACCAGTTGTTTAGCGCCTACCGTAGTCACGGGTACAGGTGGAGTGATTAGCTGGCCAGTTGCTTTTGCGAGCCTTCCTTCCATAAGCGCGCCTTCAACCTTATTTCAATTGCCCGGCGATGATTCGCACTGGTATGTGTTGCGCCAAGCGGGGTTTATTTTGCGGTTTAATAATGTGGCATCCGCTAATCAATTAACGGAAATGCTAAATATTGATGACAGAGTGGATTCCAGTGGCGATGAAATGGGATTGTTAGGCGCCGCGCCTCATCCTGATTTTATTAATAATCGTTTTGTGTTTTTGTATTACACCGCGCGCAACGCATCTAACCAAATTGAAACGCGCGTTACGCGCTATACCCTAAAAACCGATGGCACTTTTGATCGCAATTCTGAATTATTAATTTTGTCTTTCACTCGGCCATTTACCAATCATGTTGGCGGTCACATGGCGTTTGACCAGCAAGGTTATTTGTATATTGCATCGGGCGATGGCGGTTCTGGTGGCGATCCGCTTAACATGGGGCAAAATCTCAACGAGTTGTTGGGCAAAGTGTTACGCATTGATATTAATAGCACCGAAAATGGAAAAAATTATGCAATCCCCAGCGATAACCCTTTTGTCGATGTTGCCAATACGCGGCCAGAAATTTGGGCTTATGGTTTGCGCAACCCTTGGCGCTTTAGTTTCGATAAAGTTACCAACGAATTATGGTTGGGTGATGTTGGCCAAAGTGCGTGGGAGGAAATTAATCTTATAACGCGCGGCGGCAATTATGGTTGGGGCGACATGGAGGGCGATAGCTGTTATAGCGGCAGGTCGAACTGCTCTACGCTCAATAAAATAAAGCCAATTCACAATATTAATCAAAACACCGGCGCCTGCTCGGTAATGTGCGGTTATGTGTATCGCGGCGCGGCTTTTCCTGCGGCCTACGGTAAATATTTCTTTACCGATTATTGCGAACACACTATGCGTTCTATCACGTCTGCTACAAATGGCAGCATAAGCCTTGCGGCGCACGGCAGCTTGTCTGCGAGTGTGGTTTCCTTCGCGCAGGATAATAAAGGTGAATTATTTGCCATTGGCCAAGGTTCAGCAGGGCAACAAATTTTTAAAATGCAAGCTACTGCAGGTAGTGTGCAGCCAGGCACTATGGCAACAAAATTATCTGAAACAGGATGTGTAAATTCCACTGCACCTACGCAAGCTGCTAGCGGTTTAATACCTTATAGCGTGAAGAGCCCACTGTGGTCAGATGGTGCTGAAAAACAACGCTATTTAAGTCTGCCCAACAATACGCAAATTACGCTGGCTGCCAATGGCGATTTTAATTTTCCCATCGGCTCGGTGTTAATGAAGCATTTTAAATTTGGAGAAAAATTTATTGAGACGCGTTTGTTTGCGCACGGCCAATTAGGTTGGCAGGGTTTTAGTTATGAATGGAATGATGCGCAAACTGAAGCAACCTTATTGAGTGCGGCGAAAGATAAAAATATCAACAATGTGAATTGGCATTTTCCTAGCCTAGGGCAATGTTTGGAATGTCACACCAGTGCGTCGGGTTTTTCTTTGGGGTTGGAAACTAAACAATTGAACGGCGAGTTTTTTTATCCGGCTAGCCAAAAAACCGCCAATCAATTAAGCACCTTGGCGCATATTGGGATTTTTACATCGCCACTGACCGCTGCGCAAAAAACCGAAAAGCTTTATTCGCTCACCGATACCCAAGCGACCACACTGCAAAAAGCGCGCAGCTATTTACACACTAACTGCGCCAATTGCCATCAACCCAATGGCCCCACGCCGGTGAATATAGATTTGCGTTTTAGCACTCCCTTGGCGCAAATGAATATTTGCAATGTTGCGCCTGTAGCGGGAGATGTAGGCATCACTAATCCGCGCATAGTTACAGCGGGTGATCCCTTAAAATCGACTTTGGTGAAACGTATGCAAGTGACGGACGCCATGCAAATGCCACCTTTGGCGAGAAGCGTGATTGATACTCAGGCGGTACAAGTTGTGAACGATTGGATCAGTGGTTTAACGAGCTGCGGTGCGGATTAATAAAGACTGTGGTTTCTTTGGCGTTTATCTCTGTAGCCGATTGCAGTAGAATACCCGAGTAATTTAATCGGGTATAAGTTTGCGGGCGTATAAACCCTCGCAAACCGGCAGAGAGAGCAGCGTAAACATGGTTAATGTTGATATTACTGAATCAGCGCAGGATTACTTGAGAGGCTTGTTGGACAAGCAAAAAGACAATGAAAACATTGGGATACGCATGTTTGTGGCCAACCCAGGCACCTCGCAAGCGGAAACCTGCATTGCCTATTGCCGTCCCGGTGAAGAAAAGCCAGACGATGAAATTGTGGAGCTTAAAGGCTTCAAAGCTTATTTCGAAGGCCGCAGTCTGCCATTTTTAATCGACGCAAAAGTCGATTACTCAGCAGACCGCATGGGAGGCCAGCTCACCATTCGCGCCCCTAACAGCAAAATGCCACAAGTTAATGCCGATAGCCCGCTGGAAGACCGTATCAACTACGTGTTGTACAACGATGTAAACCCAAGCCTCGCTTCCCACGGTGGCAACGTAAGTTTGGTAGAAGTGACCGAAGATATGATTGCCGTACTGAAATTCGGCGGTGGCTGCCAAGGTTGCGGTTCCGTGGCCATTACCTTGAAGCAGGGTATTGAAGTGCAGTTAACCGATAAGTTGCCAGAATTGAAAGGCATCCGCGATGTAACTGATCACACAGATCGTTCAAACGCATATATGTAACAGCAAGATTTCGTTTTACCTCCTAATTCACCGCCGTAAGGCGGTGTTTTTTTATGGGGCGCTTTACCGCCCCGGCTCACTCACAAATCCTAACTTCAAAATTCCTGCACGCTGTACGCTCGCCATTACACTCATTACGTGTTCGTATTCCACTTTTCGGTCACCGCGAATGTGGATTTCGGGTTGTGGTTGTTTGGTCGCTTCTACGGCTAGGCGTATTTGCAATTCTTCATCGCTAATATTGGTTTCGTTCCAATGAATTTTTCCATCGGCGGCGATGGATAAATTAATCGTTTCAGGTTTTATTTCATTCACGGTGTTGTCGGCACGCGGCAAATCTACTTTTACCGAATGCGTAATAACCGGTACGGCGATAATAAAAATAATCAGCAAAACCAACATAACGTCTACTAAGGGCGTCATGTTGATATCGCTCATTGAATCCATGTCGTCTTCAAAATCTCCACCAAAAGCCATGACTTACTCCTGCTCGGCGCGAGTGTGTTTGCGGTTGATGGATTTAATATTGCTGCTGTTACCCGTACTGCTGGACAAAGGCGAGCCCATTAAGAAGTAGGCGTGTAATTGGTGCGCGAAACGGTTGAGTTTATTTTTGATATTGCGGTTGCCGCGGTTGATGGCGTTGTAGCCCAGTACTGCAGGAATGGCGACGATCAAACCAAAGGCGGTCATGATCAGTGCTTCGCCTACGGGGCCGGCAATTTTGTCGATGCTTGCGGAACCGTTTAGGCCGATGCTCACTAACGCGTGGTAAATCCCCCACACAGTGCCGAACAAGCCTACGAAAGGTGCAACTGAACCTACAGAGGCAAGAATCGCCAAGCCGCGTTGCAGGCGGTCAGTGCTTTGGTCGATAGAATCTTTCAAGCAAGCGGTTAACCAATCGGCAAGCGGCAAGTTACCGTGCAAATCGGTTTTGTGATTTTGGTGATGATCCAAAGCGGCTTGGCCTTCTTCCGCCAAATGGCGATAGGGATTAGCGTTACGGTCTGAACCCAACACCGTTAAACCCTCTGAAAAACTCTGGGCGTGCCAGAAATCTGCAAGGCTGTGGTTGGGTTTGCGCAAGCGCAACAATCCCCAAGTGCGCAACACAATTACGCACCAGCTAGCGATAGACATAAGCAGCAAAATGATCGCGACCGATTTGATAACCGCATCGCCTTGCGACCAAATGGAGGAAATTCCGTAGGGTGAGTTCATGTGAGCCTCTTTAACAAACTGTTAACGATTAAGTGAAAATTCAATAGGTAATTCATACCAAAAATCTATGGCTTCGTTGCCGCGTTTTGCGGGTACAAAGCGCCAGCCTTTTACGGCTTTTTGAGCGGCTTCATCCAAGCGGGTATAGCCGCTAGAGGTTTTTAGGCGCATATCGCCCAAGCTACCATCGGCTTTAACCAAGACTTCCAGCACCACCACACCGGTTTCTTTCAAACGGCGTGACTGCGTGGGGTAAACTGGGGCAGGGTTGTTGAACTGGCTGGCATCTGCCTGCGGTGGAACAACTGGCGCAGTGCTTGGCTCAGCGGGCTTTTTAGGTTCTTCTGTAGGTACTTGTGGCGGAGGGCTTTGCTCCACCTGCGGCGCGCGTTCGGAGGCGGGTGCTTTGGGCACTGGAATTTTAGGCGTTTCAGGTTTTGGTAGCGGCTTCTGTTCCACAGGCGGAGGCGGTGGAGCCTGTTCGGTTATAGGTTCGCTAGTAATAATTACGCCTTGAATGGCGGGCGGTTCTATAACAAGAGGGCGCTCTGGCGCGTAAGTCACGGCGGCCAACATAGCGGCATGTGCGAGGACAACAAAGGTGACGGTAATGTGAAGCGCGTATTTGGATTTCATTAAAGGCGTACGATAGGGTTCTTTAGTCTCAAATGATAATGCTTATCATTAGTGGGTGCAATCTATTTTTATCCAATGCGCTTATCCAAGGCTTTGTCGTAAGGTGATATACGGGTGTAAAGTCGCGATTGATTATCGTGACATATCCCCAATCCTGACCAATACTCTTCACACCGCACTTGGTCGTGCACATTTTTATCCATAAGTGCTGAGCACTTATCATCTTCAACTAGAGGGCATTAGCATGAACGAAGCAGATAAAGCACTGGCAATCGCCGCCTTAAACCGCATTATGGAAACCGAGTTGGCTGGCGTGGTTAAGTACACCCATTATTCGCTAATGGTGTTTGGCTATAACCGCATCCCGATTGTTTCTTGGCTGAAAGGCAATGCCGATGAAAGTTTGGTTCACGCGCACAGGGCAGGTGAGTTACTGACGCTTTTGGGTGGCCATCCTTCACTTAAAATCGGCTCATTATTAGAGACGGAGAAGCACGATATTGGCGATATTCTGCGCGAGAGTTTGGCGCATGAGAAAACCGCGATTACGGCCTATTACGATTTGCTGAAAATCGCTCAAGATAAATCCATCTTGTTAGAAGAATACGCCCGCGAAATGATTGTGCAGGAAGAATTACACTTGGATGAAGTCGATAAAATGCTACGTCGCCCCGGTGAAATTGCAGCATTTCAATCGTAATTATTCGCGCCAATGTTGATTAATCCAATCACAGGGCAGCACATAGCGTTTGATATATCGCCAGCGAGCTTTGAGCGGAATAGTGCTAGCAAATGCGTTGGCGACATGTTGTTGTGCGCTTTGAAACGGAAGTAAGTCCTCGTCCCAGCGCCCCAGAATAATATCACTGGGGTTGGGGCCACCGGGGAAGGTAACCACTTTAGCGTTGCGCGGTAATTTTGCGCTGACAAAATAACGCAGCGGAAAAATAGGTAGGCAGTGCAAACGGAAATGCCGCGTCCAACTCTCTGGCCAAAATTTTATACCACCCGTGACAGCTGACGTAATGTAGTGCTGTTCAAAGCGATATTTGTCGGCAATTGCCTGCGACGATTTTCTAAAGTCTTCTAGAATGTGGCTATTTTTTCCTACCGGAAATCTGAATACCGATGTTTGCCCCATGCCCGAAAATGGTTTTGCCCAATTGCGTGCGAGAATCACATCATCGGGTGAACCGTAACTAAAATAATCATCAATATTGTTGATAATAACGGAATCCAAATCCACGAATAAAACAGGGCCGCTAAGCCCGCCTAGCTCAGCGCCCCAGAGCGCAACTTTTGGCCATTTGCCAATAGTGCGTTCAGGGTGTTCACACCCTAGCTTTGGTAGCGCACGGCTTTCTACTTCTGCCCGTAAGCCATCAGTATCATCGGTAAAGCACACCAGCCTAAAGTCGCCGGTAATATTGCGCCGTGCCATCGCATAAAGTCGATTAACGTATTCTGGGCCGAATTTTTTTCCCCACTTCATACAGATAATAATTTTTTGTGAATTCATAGTACGCTCAAAAAAAGTGCGAAAGTTAAAAGGTGTGATTAATCAATACTTGGTCAGCAATCGAATGACGCGTGAAATCAAACCGCGCTTGCTGTACTGCCAGCAGAGTTGAAATT
>DAOORH010000061.1:0-11938 GCA_035389145.1 Cellvibrio sp. | reverse complement strand
CTATTTAGTTTGTTGTTCAACACCATCGGCCACTCCAATTTTGATTTTAACCCGCATTCGCCGCGCGTTATTTTTAACGGTGCGCGCCGCCACCATTTGCACCATGCCTGCTTTCATGGCAATTACGGTTTTATGTTTCCGTTTATGGATTGGATCTTTAAAACAGCCTTACCTGCCGATGCTGCCGCCAAACAATTAAGCCAGTGGGAAGCTCGCAGCACTGATGCTAAATTCGATAAAAAGCGCGATGCGTAACTGGCGCGATCTACAAAGCCTTGCGTATTTAATTGCCTTGCCGCTTCTGGTGATCTGGCAATGGCATTTTGGATTTTCATGGTGGCTGTTTGCGCTGGAATTATTTTTAACCTTGGGTGTAGGGGTTATTCATCACAATCACGCGCACGTGCGGATATGGAATCACAAAAAGCTTAATCGTTTAACGGATTTATGGATCACCCTTCTGCAGGGGCACCCCACTTTTGTGTTTCATGTAGCACATGCCGCGAATCATCATCGCTACCGTCACAGCGAAAAAGATATTACACGCACCTATAGATTTTTTACGCCGGGAGCAGGTGGCGATAGTAACCATCTCCTAGGCTATTTATTGCACCCAATTCAAGCCACTTTCGTTCTCTATCCGTTATTTTTAGAAACACTAAACCACTATTTTTATCGGCACAGAAACTATTTTTATTATTGTGTTTTGCAGTATGTAATTGTTTTAGGCGCTTGGCTAACACTGTCACTTATCGATTGGAAAAAATGGTTGGTGCTAGTTTTGCTACCACAGTTGCACGGATTGCATTGGCTGCTCGCAACCAATTATTTACAACACGCTCATGCGGATGGTAGCGCAGATTATGCATCCATTAAAAATTATAATTACGCGCGCAATTTTTACGGATTATTAAATCCTTTGCTATTTAATATTGGGTTGCATACGGCACACCACGAGCATGCGCGTGCCCATTGGTCGCAATTGCCCTTGTTGAATAGGGCGTATAAAGATAAGGTTGCACCACAATTACAAGAGCCCAGCTTATTGGGCTATATGCTGCGCGTTTATGTGCTGGGTATTTTTAGTGCTCGCCTGCGCACGCAAACTTTATATAAAAGGAATGGCTATGCCGACTCGCTTTAACCGTGTGTATATTGAATCTGCCGCGTATCATTTGCCGGGTAAGCCCATTAATAACGAACAGATGGATGCTTATATCGCACCTATCAATCGCATTTCTGGGCGAATTAAGAAAAAAATTCTAGAAGAAAATGGCATCACAACTCGCTATTACGCTATAGATGCCGAAGGCAATACGCACACCACTCACGCGCAACTCGCCGCCAATGCGATTCACACTTGCTTAGCAAAGGCTGGCGAGCAATTAGCAAATGTTAGTTTGCTTACTATGGGCTCAACGGGTAGCGATGCATTAATTCCCGGCTTTGCGAATATGGTGCAAGGTGAACTCGGTGCACAACCTATGGAAACCTTATCCAGTTTGGGTGTATGTGCAGCCGGCGTCACTGCGATTAACTATGCCGCCCAGTCGATTGAATTGGGCGCACATGAAAAAGCCTTGGTGGCAACCGCAGAAATGCCATCGCGAATTTTTAAGCGTAGCCGCTTCGAGCCGCGCGGTTACACCAGTGATTTTGACGCGCATTTTTTACGTTGGATGTTATCCGATGGTGCGGGCGCTTTACTCCTAACAGACAAACCTAATTCCAATAAGAAAACACGCTTAAAAATTAATTGGGTTCACCAAAAAAGTTTCGCGGGTGACTATCCTGTGTGCATGCAATTGGGTTTAACCGAAGATCGCAGCACCTCATTTTTAGATTTCCCTTCGTCAAGCGCGGCGGAAGCTGCGGGTGCTTTAGCTTTGCGACAAGACATTCGTTTGCTACCGCATTTGTTTGATGTAAGTATTCACGAATATGTAAAACTGGTTGCGGATGGCTGGGTTACATCGAATGAGATAGATCATTTTCTCTGCCATTACTCATCAGAACGCTTTATTCCAGTAGTAGAAGAATTGCTCGCCAAAGCAGGGTTAACAATTCCTCGCGAGCGCTGGTACAGCAATCTCACTACGCGCGGCAATACTGGCTCAGCCTCTATTTTCATCATGCTGGCAGAATTTTTAGAAACGCACGAATTAAAAGTGGGCGAGAAAATATTTTGTTTTATCCCCGAATCTGGCCGTATGACCGCCGCTTATATGTTGTTGGAAGTGGAAGACGCTTCATTACCTTTAGCGGAACGTTTTGCATTTACGCCAGAGCGCCATGCAACTGAAGATTTAAGCCATATTATTGCGCCGCACAACCCTGAAGACGCACCGCAACATTTGCAAGGCTTGCTTACGTCTTTAGCGCAGGTGTGGCACGACTACAGATCGCAAGTGTGGCGCAGCCCTGTCATTAATAAGTTGGTGAACAACTCATTTACACAGGCGGATTATTGCAATTGGACATCGCAATGGGTGCCGCAAGTGCGTGAGGGTAGCAAGTGGATGCGCGAAGCTGTGGCATCGCTCACGGAAGATTATTCAGATTTGGCCGCGCTAATTGAAACCCACGCGGGCGATGAGCAAAATGATTTTATGATTTTGTATCAAGATTATCGCGCGGCTGGCGGCGAAACAGCGCTGGATGATTTGCAGCGTAATCCCGGCGGCAATGCGCTAAATAGTTACCTGCATTCACTAGCGGCCACTAAAAATCCGGTGGGATTATTAGGTGCAATTTATATTATTGAAGGCACTGGGCAGCGCATAATTCCTGCGCTCTTACCGTTGCTGCGCAAACAACTCGATTTACCCGCAAGCGCATTTCGCTTTTTGGAATATCACGGCGCTAATGACGAGCACCATTTGGCGCGCTGGTTACAGGCGGTTGAGTTGGTACTCGCCAAAGATGCCAATGCCGTTAAAACCATAGCGGCAACCGCCAAGCGCACGGCACAACTTTATCTTATGCAGTTTGAACATATTTTGGAGAGCTAAGCCATGCACAAGGAACCCGAATTTCTTACCAAAGAATATGATGCGCGCGACCCTAGCCCGTGGTTGGCCTTGTATTTAGATCAGAGCACTCCGCTGCCAGAGCATGTTAAAAAATCCTGGCTAAAAGATTCTGAGTCTGGCTCGCGTCAATTTGTGTTGCCCTTTGTGCGGCCATTGGCGCGAACCTTTATTGTGCTGATACAAGTGCTAAAAATTGTGGTACCGCGCAACTGGGCGGCGTCGCGCTTTTTGCACTGGGTGTTAGCAACGGGCATGAAATTCTTTGTAAGCCCTGAGGCAAACTGGTTGGTATTACGCCATTTTCATATTGGTGCTCAAGTGTTGGAATTTATCGCCGCCAATGCGCCAGTAGAGGTGCCCACCGCGCCGCTTAAGCCGCAAAATTTAGACGACCTAAAAGATGAGTTGTTTTTAAAGCACGATTTGAATCTATTCAACTTTGTCATTCGCCTCAACCAAGCGCTGCGCGATAAAGACGAAAAACTCACGTCCGTCGCCAAACCTGATTTCAGTATGATCACCGAGCCAGATGTTGATTTGAGCACAATGCCGCAAGGCTGGCTAAACAAAATGGATTTGCAAACCGCGATTGAAATGTTTACGCCTACCTATCAATTATTTTTAACCGACAACGATTTCTGGCGCGCATCCAACTCCTTGCAGCTGGATGAAACTATTGGCATCTACGTCGCTACCATCATGAATTCACCGCAGCATTTAATTCTGCTCAACAACAAACACCCACTCGTCCCCATGAGCACCTTGCGCGCAGGTTATAGATTGGTGCTGCACGGATTGTCGACTGAGATGTTGCATGCGCTGTTAATGGAAATGAAAAATAACAATCAATAATCTTTGCTAAATGGTAATTTAAAATCGATCCTCTATTTGCCCTGATACTCGCATTTCTTTTTCTCGTGAAGTCCTTATATGTCAACATTAAGTAGAGTTTTTATTGGTTTAGCGTTTATATTTGCGCTGGGAACACTTGCAGGCTTAAACCAAGGTGATGAGTCTAATGCCCCCTTAGAGCCAAGTAACACCCACAGCAAAATAAAATCATTGGAACGAGAGCTTGACGATTTGCGTAAGCAATACACAAATCATCTTGCCAACGCTGCCGATAAGCCGCCGCAACATTCAAGCACAATTGCCTCTTTATCGTCTTCTACAAGCGAGGCTAGTAATTCGTCTGCACTAAACATTCGAGAAGAATTAATCGCTGAAGTTGAACGCGTAAAGGAAATATTCAAAAAAGATCCTAATTTTGATATGGATGCCGCCCAGCGTAAAATTTTTGAATCAGAAATAGTAGATAGCACTTGGGCAGCGCCTAGGGAAGAAGCAATTACTCAAGCGTTTAAAAATATCAGCAGCCTGCAGGATAAATCCGTAAAGTCTATTCAATGCCGCTCTAAATGGTGTCGCATTGAAATTTTTTACCAAAATACAGGGGACACAGTACCCATGGCTGAAGACGTTTATGCAATGACTCGTGATGACAAGTATGGGGAATTGTTTTCGCGTGGAGGTGAAATGAGCGTGTCAATTAAAGATAAAGTGCTTAGCATATATTTGAAATCAGACCCTAGGGTATTGTTTTTTTGATCTTCTGAAATTTCCGAGACATGCAATGAAAATAGTTCAATGGATTGTAGTAATTATTTGGGGTGTATCAGTTGGGGTAACAGGTTGGTATTTTGGCTTATCTACGCGTGAAGTAAAAACCATAGCACCGGTAGTGTCCGAAGAGGATTCTCGTCTCGTTGTTGAGTTAGAGCAACAAATTAATGATATGAAAAAACGTTTGTCGGCACTCAAGGAAAAGCAAACTATTCCTGGCCAAGAAGCAACGGCTACTACCGCTAACACGCAGAAGCTATCTGCACCCCATGACAGCGGTGAAAATCCACCTTCATCCAATAATATTCCTTCTCAACATATTGAAGAGCAACCTGCGCCAAGTATGGCTGCTGATCCTGTTTCAGCTATAACGTCCCTACCACAAAAATTTGCGTCGGAAGAAATTGATACTAAATGGGCCCTAGACCACGAGAAAAAATTGCAAGAGGCGCTTTATAAAGATCCCGAATTCCAAGCGATGGAGTTGGGATCTATAACTTGTAGGTCAACCATTTGCGAAATCAAAATCAAAGTTGATAAAAAAGACAATCTGATGAAGTTAGGCTCAACCTTGAATCGCCTGCTTATGAATAAACAACCGAATGTATTTGACCCTAATATGATGATTAAGTATTCGGAGTCAGAAAAAACCGGCAGTTTTTATTTTGGCGGTATAAAATAAAAATCACCGTATTTTAAATACAGCAGCACAAAATTACTCATCCTTTTTAATTTAGCAGAAATGGTAGGCATTAAATCCTATCAAAAACATATTCTGCATAATAAAGCGGCATCACAATCTGTGTTTGCTCAATAGGTGAAGAGCCTTGAGTGCCGGTCAATTTAATGGTTTTGTGCGGGACGCATTTGGTAACGTAGGATTGCAAAGATTTTGGGCGTGTGCGCTTTCCACTTTTGACTTCGATAGGCACGACAAGACCTTCTTTATTAGTGACAATAAACTCGATTTCCGCGCGGGAATCGCACCATGAAAAACTGGGTTCAACGCCCTTGACGGCAAACTCTTGCTGTACAAAGTTTTCAGCAATGTAGCCTTTGTAGGCGTAACCCTGTTGTTTAATTTCTTGATAACGGGTGTTTAACATCCGGTTGAGCAAGCCCACATCAAACAAAAATAATTTCACCATTTTGTCTTTTTGATAGGCTGCCAATGGCGATTTTGGTTGTCCTTCAATCGGATAATTTTTGAGCGCCAATCGGCATTGATGTAACCACGTAATCGGGCTTTCAAATTCTGCATAACGGGATTTGGGTTCAAATACGCCTTTAAATTTATAACGCTTAACCGACTCATCTAATACGGCCGATAGTTGCGATGGGATATTGCTGAAAACCGCTTCAATCAATTGTGCGTTTAGTTTGCCGGAGTATTTACCAAAATCTCTTTTATAACCTGCGATTAAATCGGCGTGAATTTTACTGACCGCATCCACTCGTTCGAGAATGCTTTTTTCCTTGTTAGCAAACCAGCTCGCAACTGCTTCCGGCATGCCGCCAGTAAAATAATAGTCTGTTAATTTTTCAAAAAGTTTTGTATGCGCGGCAGCGGTGTTAGTTTGTGTTTCATAAGCCTTAATCAATAAAGTTTCTTCTGAAGCCCATAAAAATTCTCTAAAACTAAGCGGCCGCAAATTATGTTGCTCCACTTTACCCACGGGAAATGAATTGAGTAAACCGATGTTGGAGCCGCTGGCTGCAATAAAATAATTAGGTGCTTTTTCTGCGAAAAACTTTAAGGCAGTCACCGCCCTTGGGCACTCACCAATTTCATCCAAAATTAACAGATCAGTTTCGGTGTTAAAAAGTTGGCCAGTGAGTAATTCAATATTGGAGATCACATCATCTGGTGACAGCGAACCCGCAAAAGCATCGGCAAGCGACGGAGTTTCGAGGAAATCCACCCGCAAAACATTGGCAAACTCACGCCCAAGGAGCTCTTTTAATAAAAAGGTTTTCCCTGTTTGCCTAGCGCCATCGATCAATAGCGGCTTTCTTTCCGCCTGTTCTTTCCAGGCGACCAGCTTTTCGAGTATCGAGCGTTTCATGGAGCACCTGCGGCTTTTGATAGAAAAAACCGAGTATAAACCACTTTTATGCGCATTAAAACGAAGAAAACAACACTTTTATGCGCATAAAAGTGTTGTTTTATTTAGAGCGTAATCTTGCACACGTCCTTTACCTCAAAACACTGAAAGCTCAGCGCCTTGGTTGCAGGGTCGTAGTCGAAAGGTTTTTCGGTGTAGGGATTTTTGAAGGGCGATGATTTGATCGCTACAGCGACATCTTGGGGTGGGTTTATTTTTAATTCCATCTGCAAGGCAACGAGAGAGTAGATTCCCGCTAAATCATGACCGCGGCCAATATAGGGGGAGAACTGCCAATTTCTGGACAAGTCCATTTTTCCACCAAGGTTGTAGGGATTAAAGCGAGAGAACTCTATAGGTTTGATGGGGGTTTGTGCACGCTCGTAAAATTCAGGCGCCGACATTTTACTCATCGCAAAGGTTGGTTTGATTGTGTGGCGATAGGTCAAATTGCTGGTGGCCGCTGGCTGATATAGCAACCACATGATAGGTGATACACCTTCAGGAGTTTCCTTGGGCGCTGTTTTCCAGTTTTCTGCACTAAAGCGCAGCTCTCCTGTGAGCGACTTATCTATGCTGACTTCTTCGGGTGTAAGCGGCTTGAGCAAGGCTTGTAAGCTTTGCGCTTGCGTGGGTGAAAGCTCCGCCTCCTTACTTATTGCATAAGAAAGTGCAGATAAATTTCTGCGCAATGCCGCTATAGTTACCATTTTCCCAAGCAAGACTTGGCTATCGATAAGCGCCATTCGCCAAAATTGCATATCTGCTTGGCTGTTGCTAATTAAGCCATTCAATCCTGATGTTTGATACGCGTTGGCTTGGCTAAGCTTGCCCATTTGCATCGCTATGTAGTAATTCGGAAGTGGCGATGTGTAATCCATCAATCGCATTTCTTCGATAAGATGAGGTAGCTGAATAAAGTTGTTGTATCGCTCAAGTTGAACCAGCAATCGCTGCTGTGAAAATGGCTGGGCTTTAACTTGCGCCAATAGCTGCGCAAAACAATCAGCTTTTTCGCGTGGCTTGCAATCTGCTGCGGGGTAGATTGGTTTCCAGACCTCATCTAATTTTCCATTTCCACCATACAGATCAGCAGTTTCCTGCTCAGTGAGGTTAGCCATTTGCCCTTTTGCATGTTTTGATTGCAGTGTTGCCACCACAGCCTTGCCGACGGCGTAGGGATCTTTATCGGATGCGGCGGCGAGCCCATAGAGATGATAAGCAGCATTACCTTCTACATTTGGATTTACTGGCTTACTCAACCGCTCAGTAATTTCAGGTAGCTGAGCTTCATCAAAAATCGAAATGTTCGGGATAAATACAATGCCCAAGCCTAAGCCGACTACGAATAGGCTGCGAGTAATGATTTTAAATAATAGGGATCTTGCAATGGCCATAGTGTGCTCCTCAGTGAATGACACTTTAACTCTCGCACACAGGCGGCGAAAGCATCTGAGGAAAACATCTGCAAAAGCTCGGCGCGCCAAATCCTCATGTTGCGGGGAGTGTTAAGTTGCTAAACTGCAGCCATGACAAACAATAATCTACTTCACCCCACACTCTTTAATTGCGCTGCACTTGAGTTCGATCTTGAGTTGGGCACAGTAAAAAATACCCTTGGCGAAACCCAGCGCTTAAGCCCTATCAACCTCAAGCTCTTAGCCTATTTGTTGGTGCACCAAGGGGAAGTGATCAGCCGTACAGAATTATTTGATGCAGTGTGGCCTAATCAAATTGTGAGCGATGATGTTTTGACTCGCGCTATTTCAGACATTCGCACCCAGCTCGCCAAGCTGGATGAGTCCAGCAAATTTATTGAGACCTTGCCCAAGCGCGGTTATCGCTGGGCGTGTGCGGCGATACCTCTCAGTGCGCAGAATCCAATTGAATCAAATACCTCAGAATCAACTCCTGTCATCGCAGCTAAGACTCCATCTCAAACCACTCGCGCAATAAGCCGTAAATTGATCAATCTCTTTCTTTATATTGTCGCCGCTGTGCTTTTAGCATGTGCGCTTATGTGGTGGCTCAGCCAATCGACGCTGAATCAAATCAGTTTGGCGGTATTGCCTACGCTATCTGAGCGCCCGCAAACCGAGTTAATTGCCAAAAGCTTAGATGAAAATTTATTACGGTTATTGCGTAAAAATCCCAACCTAAAACTGCTTTCCAAATCAGCTATTGCTTCGCGCCCGCAAAACCCCTTCCCGTATTTCTTTAAAGAGTTTGGAACAAAGTGGGTGCTAGAAAGCCGCGTACAAGACAACGAAGGGTTTTACCAGCTTGAATTAAGTTTGGTGGATGCTCGCACTGGCATTGAGTTGCGCAGCACTCATATCGAGTTTGCCAACAATACCGACTTGCTGACAAAACTCGCTAAAAAATTGGAGGCAGATTTTTTGGTAGAAGACGTTGGCTATTGAGCGTTTGTTTTCCTGAGATTCATTTTTTGTAGCAACGCTGCATCACGTTCGGAAGGTAAGTTATCGAAGTCACCCAAGCCGCGAGCTTGGCGCTGACTTACTAAGTCCACGTAAATTATGTTTGCCTGCTCGTGAATTTCATCGGTTTCAGTTACCCCAAATTCCGGTGGGCTCATGCTTTCGCTAATCGCGCTAGAAAAAGTATCACCTCGCATGTCTCTTACTAACGCCCAAGTTTGTGCACTGAGAGCGTATTTATAGGCGAGTGCGGGGCTGTGATCGCGATAAATAGAACTTAACTCGCTATCTATCATCTGCAGCTCGGTTAGCGCGTGAGTTGAACCTGCTACGACGGCGCGGTAATAAAGCGCCTTGGTTTTAATATAATCTAACTTTCCATCTACCTCTTTTTCGCGTTGGCGTTTTGCCAATGTTTGTATGGCGAAAATATCATTTTGCTCCATCAACGTATTGAGCGTTGCATCGCTGTAGTTGTCGTAATCGCTAGTTTGGGAATTCCCGTTAAGGTCTTTGTCATAACCGCGCGCGCGTTTCCATGCTTGGTACTCGGTTAGCTTATTTACATCCATCAGAATTTTGTCGGCTGATGTGAATTCTTGAGGAGTAATGACTATTTTTGGCTTATCGCTTTCGCTGAGATTATTTTCGCTTGTGGGATGATTGGTAATGCTGATTTCATTTGATGTGGGCTTATCTGTTGGCCACAGCAATATGCCGCCCATCATTAAAATTGATGCGATACCAGCACTCAGTAAAAAATTCTTTTTTCGCATATCAATTCCCTGTTTTTATCAATTCGCCAACTGAGCCCAAAACGCGGCCAGAATCGGGCTTTTCAAACGCTTTTCCATCACGCAAATTCCCATGGAGTAAGGGCCTAAATCGGGTTGGCGTGCAAAGGTTTCCACTTGGTTGGCGAGCGGACTGTTATCTACCACTATTTTGGGCAAAACACCCACGCCGAAACCCAAGCTCACCATGCTCACAATCGCCTCGTTGCCTTTTACTTCGGCGTAGATATTAGGCTTGATGCCCTGCTCGTTAAACCACAGATTCAAGCGTTCGCGCGGTAAGCCTTCTTCGGGGATGATGATAGGGATATTGTTCCAATTTGCATCCTTCCATTCCTGATGATCTTTCGCGCAAATAAAAACCAGCGACGAATGGGCGATAGGTTTAAAACTAATTCCTGTCGGTAGCTTTTCAGGCTTGGCCGCAATCGCAATATCTTCATAACCCGCTTGAACGCGTTCGATAGATTGCGCGGGGTCGCCGGTGTGTAGCTTGATCGCAATGCCTGGATGTTTAACGCGGAACTCGGTGAGAATGTCATATAAGAAGCTGTAGCTCGCCGTCACTGAACAGTAAATGCTGAGCTGGCCGTGCAGTTGATCGGCCTGAGCAATGAGCGATTCTTGGTAAGCCTCCCACTGCTGTAATACTGCCTTCGCGAAATTTAAGTAGCTTTGGCCTTCATGCGTGAGGGCAACTGAGCGGTTATCGCGTTCAAACAAGCTCACACCCAAGTCGTCCTCTAGTTGTTTGATATTGCGGCTTAATGTCGATGGGCTGACATGGCAGGCGTTGGCGGCGCGGCCAAAATGCAGGCTGCTAGCGAGGGCACAGAAAAGTTTGAGTTTGGTGATATCCAAGCAGCCACCTATGATTGTTGCATAAAGCGCAATATTAACATGCGAATATATCATTTTACGTGATGTAATTATTTTTCTACACTGCGCGCCTTGTTAAATCCTGTCGATTTCGACATAAACTTTCTTTCCATAACCCCTCTCTAGGAGTCTGCTATGCACGTTTATTACGATAAAGATGCCGATCTTTCCATCATCCAAGGCAAAAAAGTAGCCATCATCGGTTACGGTTCACAAGGCCACGCGCACGCGTGCAACCTGAAAGACTCAGGTGTAGACGTTGTTGTTGGTCTGCGCACTGGTTCTGCAACTGTTAAGAAAGCTGAAGCTCACGGCTTGAGAGTAACTGACGTTGCTTCTGCTGTTGCTTCTGCTGACGTGGTTATGATTCTGACTCCAGATGAATTCCAATCAAAATTGTACAAAGACGAAATCGAGCCGAACATTAAGAAAGGCGCTACTTTGGCGTTCGCACACGGTTTTGCGATTCACTACAACCAAGTAGTTCCACGCAAAGATTTGGACGTGATCATGGTTGCTCCAAAAGCACCAGGCCACACTGTACGTTCTGAATTTGTTCGTGGCGGCGGCGTACCTGATTTGATCGCGATCTTCCAAGACGCGTCAGGCAAGGCGAAAGACACCGCACTTTCTTACGCATCAGGCGTAGGTGGCGGCCGTACCGGTATCATCGAAACTACTTTCAAAGACGAAACTGAAACCGACTTGTTCGGCGAGCAAGCTGTTCTTTGCGGTGGTGCTGTTGAATTGGTAAAAATGGGCTTCGAAACCTTGGTTGAAGCAGGCTACGAGCCAGAAATGGCGTACTTCGAGTGCTTGCACGAATTGAAGTTGATTGTTGACCTTATGTTCGAAGGCGGCATCGCGAACATGAACTACTCAATCTCTAACAATGCTGAATACGGCGAATACGTCACTGGCCCGAAAGTAATCAACGAAGAATCGCGTAAAGCTATGCGTCAAGCGTTGAAAGATATTCAAACGGGTGAATACGCTAAGAAGTTTATCCTTGAAGGCGCAACCAACTACTCTTCAATGACTGCTGCTCGTCGCAACAATGCTGC
>DAOORH010000060.1:0-11947 GCA_035389145.1 Cellvibrio sp. | reverse complement strand
ATTCATCGGGGTTGGCGTGGCGTTCAATAATGGTTCCATTGATAGGCGCGGTGATATTGTACTGGCGCAAACTCTCGTTAGATTCCACGCTGGCAAGTACATCGCCTGCGCGAACTTGGCTGCCAATGGTGGCTTTTACGGCGCGAATCACACCTGGGTAACGCGCTTGAATATGGCTGACTCGCACGGGGTCTGGCAGGGCTTGGCCGTAAAGTTTTAAGGTTTGTTGCAACTTGCCCGCGCCCGCAATAGCCGTGGTGATTCCCGACTCTTTGGCGATAGCTGCGCTCATTTGTACGCGGCCTTCGTAAGAGGGAAACTTCCATTGGTGTTTTTGATTTTTGTAAGTGGCGGTAACGGCGACATCAAATGAATGCGGCTCGGTAACTTCGCTTTGGCTGCGCAAAAAATCTTCCTGCACGGCAAATTTGAATTTATCGACTTTTCCACCTAGACGAGTTAATTCTACGCTGAGCTGCCAATCTTTGGGTGCGATAGTTTTTCCATCATCGCTAGCCCATACGCGATATTCCGGCGGTACTCCTTTCTCAAAAATCGCGAGTTCTAGGGTGAAATCGCCATCTTTTAATAAGCGACCATTGTGTGGGCCTTTGACGATGTCTTGATGTTCGCTTTTTTCGTGTTCATCGTGATCGTCCGATGCAAAACTCAATGCTCCCAATAATATAAGTAACGCAACTGGCAGACCGATAACTAAGTGTTTTTTGGATAGATTTTTAAAAAGGTTACTCATAATAAGTTCTCATGGCAGCAAGGTCGCAGCTGAAGTTTGTTGCGGTACGCTGGTTAAAGCGGCACCCGTAATGCGTTCTATATCGGCGCTGAGTTCATGGGCGCGCGCGGCGGATTTAATCAACGTGAGTTGCTCGTTTAACAATTCGCGCTGCGCAAGGTTGAGTTCTAAATAGTTGTAACGGCCTTGCTGAAAACCATCGGCGGTTGCGCGTAGGGCTTGTTTAAGGAGCGGCAACACATGGTTACGTAAACTTGTTACTTCCGCCAAGGCTTGCTCATAAGCACCGTGCAAGCTTATTAGTTGAGTGTGAAGTTTTATGCGCGCTACATTCTGTTCTTGTTCTGCACCGGCTTGATTTGCACTCGCAGTGGCTATTGCCCCTGACGCTCGATTGGCTGATCCGAGCGGCATGCTCACACCAAGCACTAACGCAGAATCATCACTCACTTGTAAGCGGCGCACGCCAGCGCTCCATTCAAGATTGGCTTTACGGTCCGCTTGCGCTTGCTTCAATTCTGCGGCACGTAGATGTACTTCATCGCCTAATACGGCAAGGTCTGGGTTTGCATCCAATTTGCTAATCAGTGTTGGTAGCGGCACGAGTGGCGGCAGTGAAAATAAATCGGCTTCTACTTGCGTAAATGTTGGCTGCATTGCTGTTGATTGCGAGCTTGCCCAAAACGCGCTGAGTTTTACGCTTTCGCTCTTAAGTTGCTGCTGGGTTTTTTGAACATCAATTAGTGCGCGCGCCAAGCTCGCTTTTGCGCGCAATAATTCCGCTTCAGGTGTTCGGCCAACTTGCACCTGCTTAGTCAACGAGGTGACATTTTCCTGTGCGAGCTGTTGGCTTTGTTGCAGCAATTTAAGTTGCTCTTGCGCGGCTACGATGGCGATAAATTGCTGCGTTACTTGGGTAAGCAAATCTAAGGTAAGCACGCGTTGGGTCGATGCTAATTGCTGTTGCCGCGCCGTAACTAAACCGAGGCGTGCATCGCGCTGGCCGCCGAGTTCAATGACTGATGATAAGGAGAGCGTTAATTCGCTTGCATCCACACCTTTAAAATCACCGCTACCCGCAATATTTTCCAAATGAGTAGATAGTTTCAGTTGCGGTTTTAATGCAGCGGTTTGTTGTTCGCCTGCCAAAGCTTTGGTGCGAAATTCATAACCGGCAAGTTGCGGGTTGTGTTGCAGCGTAGATTTAATCGCATCTTGCAGCCTTAACGAATTTTCTGCTTGGACGCGCACAGCAAAACTGCAGAGTGCGATAGCGCTAAACGCCATCACCTTGTGAAAAGTGTTCATGAAATACTCCAGCTAAAACTGCCATCTTTTTTGCAAAAAAGTGGAAGAATTATCGATTCAAATTAAAAACGTAACGTTTTAAAAATCAGGCTGGAAAAACAGGCGGTGCGCGCAAAGGCGGGCGTAAACCGGTGCGGCGGGAAGAGTAGGTGGGAGAATAGTTGGAAGCAACAAGGGATACTTTTTCAAACAATACCGCGAGCAAAAGCGCGGCAGCAATCAACAGTGGTAAATCTATCTTGGTGAGTTTTGCTAAGAATGGCTGGCTTAAATCAACATCGGCATCTACATGCTGTTCGTCAACGGCATGATCCGTATGCTCGCCTAAAGTATGCATGTGAACAGAGACTGGCGGCTCCTGACCATCAAAACACAAATGACCATGCGCACCACTCCAACTGGTAATTAACCAGATAACGAGTGCAGCAAAGGCCAAGGTTTTATGCCGGAGGAAGTTTTGCAACGGGAGTACTCAATAAAAAATAACCCGCGAAGCGTAAAACACTGCGCGGGTTAAAGATAGTGATTCTCAATAAAATGTGAGTTGAAGTACTATCCAGTCGCCAATAAGCGGTCGTACTTGCGGCTTAACATATCGTAGAACTGCTCGCGCACTTGGTTTACGCCCATCTTCAACGTTGTGATTTGTTCATGGCTAATATCTTTGCGGCATACATAGACTTGTTTGCGGAACACAGCAATTTTGGCGCCGTATAAACGCAGGCTGCGTTCCAGATTTTTCTCGCCCAGCATTAAGAGCTTGGCTTCGGCATCCGCAAGTTTGCGAAATTCACTTACCAGCTCGGTATTCACCACGTCTAACTCTTGACGGCGCGCCGTCGGCCAGCGCTCGCCAAATTGAATGGATTCCACCACCAGCGACGAATATTTGGCGAAAATGTGAGTGACTGTACCCACCTGCGCAGAGACATCTTCAAGAATCTGCAAGCGGCGATTCTCGCGCGGCCCGCTGTTCAAATGCGCGCTGCGCCAGAGAATAAACCAGGCAATAGCCGCCGCAATCAACGCGCCCAGCCCGATTTTGAGCGAAGTGTCAGTTAATTGAATAAAGGTTTGTGAATCCATGGTGTAGGCCTCTCTGTCAGAAAAACGTCGGTCAAAGTCATTTGATAGAGATGGAGCAAGAAGTAGGCCAGCGAGGGGAAATTTAAGAAGTACGACCGCGTAAGGGCTTCAACAATCCCTCGAGCCCATTTACCTTGATTTCGTACAACAATTGCAGCTGTTCGCCAAGCCTGCCTTTTGGCATAGCGTTATTTGCGAGCCACACTACGTAGGGTTCCGGCAGGTCGACTAACACGCGACCCGCATATTTGCCGTAAGGCATTTTGGTGTTGGCGAGTTCGATTAAAATTGCGGGGTCGGGATGAGCGTTTTCCATTGTCGATTAACCACCCGCAAGCTTCACGGTGTATCCACGCTTTTCCAAATCCGCTTTGATTTTTTCGCGCTGATCGCCCTGAATTTCAATCACGCCATCTTTTACCGAACCACCTACACCGCAGGTTTGTTTAAGCGCTTTGGCGATGTTTTTTAATTCGGATTCATCAACGGAAATTCCAGAAATGGTGGTTACGCCTTTGCCATTGCGACCGGCGGTTTCGCGACGGATGCGCACTATGCCATCGCCTTTGGGAATTGTAGCTGCAGGTTTGTCTTCTTTGATGCGCCCGCTATCGGTGGAATAAACTAAACGGCTATTACTCATAATCTGTCTCACGTGTTCAATAAATACGCTTTCGAGATGCGGATGTTACTGAGTTTGTGGGTGACAGGGAAGTTTGTTCTTCGCTAACTCAGAGTTGCCGCTATATCTTTTAATGTGAATTCGAGGTGTTCGTCTAAAAGTGCGCCTTGTTCAAGATGTTTGATGGATTTATCAATGCCCACATGCAACATGCTTAGTAAAGCTTGTTCTTGATTATAAGTTAAGCCCAAGTCAACAAATGAGGACTCCATGCTTGCTAATACATCGTCAACTATTTTTACGCTCTCCTTTTTATAATTTTTTTGCAAGCTAACTTGTTCAAAAATTACATTTAATCGGTCTTTTAAACCTGACGGGTTTACTTGTGGTTGATCTTTGTCTTGCTGCGTGAGTGCGTCAATATGGTCTAGGTTGAGCAGCATGGTATTGGCATTTTCAACGAAATGAAATAATGATTTCTTTATGGTGTCGTTGGCTTCAGTTAAAGGTAAATTTTTAACAAGCATGGCTATGTTTTCGTGCGTGAAGAACAGCCCTTGTTCGTGGGCAAAAAAGTTTCCCTCCTCCTGTAAAATTCTGGTTAGAATTTCTGCTTCAAGTTTGCTAACCAAACCGCTAGAGCTTGCTTCAAAGGTACCAGAAGCCGCATGAAGCTGAATGCAACAATCAAGGTATATGCTTTCGCACTGTGCTATGAGCGTGTTAGCAAACTGTTGTGCATCGGTTATGTGCAGGCATTTTTTATTAAAATCCAGTATAAGGCGATATATTTCATCGGTAGATTGATGGCTTTTTTCACCAGATATTGGTTGTTTTTTTTCTGTACGTTGCAGTGCGAACTCAATTTTTGAGTGAAGTATATCGGGGTGGAATGGTTTGATAATGTAATCAATGCCGCCAGCGGCATAGCCACGTAAAATTTCTTCGGTAGAATCATTGGCAGATAAGAAAATAATATTTGTCTTTCTTTCTTTGAGTATTGCTTTGCAGGTATCGTAGCCATTCATGATTGGCATCGATATATCCATTAAAATGAGATCTGGCTGCGTTTTAGATGCAATATCAATCGCTTTTTCGCCAGTTGTGGCAGCTGTGATTGTGTATTTGTCTTTAAGGCATTCCATGACTAGCTTGATATCTTGCGGTGCATCGTCAACGATAAGTATTTTGAAGGGTGTCATTGCTAATATCCTGTTGTAGAGCTGTTTTCGCCAATTGCTTTGTTAGGCTGCGTTGTTGGTAGAAAGCAGTCTAGTAGCGGGTAAATGGCATCAATGTCGAAGTTGTCAAAGTGCTTTGTTATTTCTGCGGCAATTGGGTTTGTTGGGTCGGTCGCTATAATCTCTGAGAGCTCGCCTTCAGCTGCCGCTAGGTCTGATTGGCTCAATAGAATAAAGTTATCAATTTTTCGTTTAATATCTTGCAGGCTTAAATCTGTTTTGGATTTTTTTGGTTCGACGGGTGATAGTTTGTGAAGTTCATTGACTACTAAATGTAGCTTTTGGTTTGTTTCTGAAATTAATTGCTCGCACAGGGAATATTCTTGTTCTTTGCAGGCTTTCTCTAGCAGGCCGGCTGCTGAGGAAAGATTGTTCGCGCCTATGCTGGCAGCACTACCTTTTAATTTGTGCGCTAAAGCCTGTATTGGAGAATAATTATTTTCACGCAGGTACTCATCTAATCTATTGTTGTCATTGATATGCGTGTTTAAGAACATGATTAAGACCTTCTTAAGAAGGTCTTGATTTTTATTGGTGCGAAGCAAAGCAGAATTAATGTCGATTTCCAAAAAGCTGCGCGCGTCTATTAGGTTCTGCTCCAATTTTTTTTCATTTGAAACAGGTGATGCGGAGTCTAAGGCTATCCATTTTTCCAATAGAGAAAATATTTTCTTGGGTTCTATAGGTTTGGTGAGGTGAGCATTCATTCCTGCGATTAAACTTTTTTCAATGTCTTCTTTGCGTGCGTGTGCCGTCATAGCAATGATGGGAAGTGCGCTGTATGTTCCGCCGAGCGTTCTTATCTGCTGGGTGGCGGTCAAACCGTCCATCACCGGCATTTGTATATCCATGAGTATCGCTCGGTAATTTTTTTGAGTGACGGCGTTTACTGATTGTTGGCCGTTTTCAAAACAATCCACTATGAGCCCTTGTGCGCGCAAAATTTCGCTGCCTATTTCTCGATTAACGGGGTTATCATCAACTAGCATGATCAACGAGGGTTCGAATTTTGGCGTAGCAAGTAAGTTATTTTTTTGCGCGTATTCGGTATCTTCCTTCGCTGTTATAGTTTTTAGATTTAACCAAAAGGTAAATCTAGATCCCTTTCCTAATACGCTAGAAACTTCAATTTCTTTACCCATAAGTTTGGTTAGATGGGCGCAAATAGCAAGACCAAGACCGGTACCGCCAAATTTACGGGTAGTGCTTTCGTCAGCTTGGGTAAAGGGTGAAAAAATATGTGACGTTTTATCTGCCGAAATACCAATTCCAGTGTCGCTTACAGAAATCTCAATGAGTTGATCTGTGCCTAGCGTAGCCGAAATATTAATTGACCCTTCATGCGTGAACTTTATAGCGTTGCTGATTAAGTTGTAGAAAACTTGGCGAAGACGGGTTGGATCACCTTCGACTAGCTTTGGTATATTTGGATCAATATTAGCAGTCAGGTCTAATTTTTTTTGTTGTGCCGCGATTAAGAATGTATCGCTAACACTTTTAATGGTTTCTATTAAGTCAAAAGGAATGGATTCGAGAGTTAGCTCTCCTGCTTCAATTTTGCTGACATCTAATATGTCATTGATAACGGCGAGCAATAATTCGCTAGATTGTTTGGCAGTTTCTAGAAGGTGGCGTTGATGATTGGATAAGGTGCTGGACTCCAACAAATAAATAACCCCTAAAATGCCATTCATCGGGGTTCTTATTTCATGACTCATATTGGCCAGAAATAGGCTTTTGGCTTCATTGCTTGCAATAGCTTGGTCTCTAGCAGTTTGTAATTCGTGTGTTCTTGTGAGTACTTTTTGTTCCAGTTCTGCTGTTAGATTTTTCAATGCCTCATTTGAAAAATAAAGTTCCGTACTTTTGGTTTCCAAAAGTAACTCTGCCTGCTGCCTAGCGGATTTTTCTCGTTCGTAGCGTCTTTTGTAGACTTCTATTTCTTCTGTCATTGCACAAGTCTGCGTAACTTAAAGACCACTTTGGTGTTGCTATTTCCGCCGATAATATCCTCACGGTGTATTTGAAATGCCTCTTTAAAGTATTCCATACAACCTTCAATCAGCCCGTGTGCTAAGTGGGAAAAGTCGCGCTGTGATTCATAGATAAGTTCGAACTCTAGTTCGCTGTGTTGTAGGTAGGTAAATTTTGGCAGTTCAGCATCTGGATATAATTTTTTTACTTCTACGTGTATATGATTATCTATTTTTTTTAAAAATTCAAAAGTATTAGGGCAGTCATTAAAAAAGGCGGGAAACTTTTTAGAAAACACATCAGCCAAATGTTTTCCAAATGCGTGTACGAGAACCGCTGATCCTATGCCTGTTCGTTGGCTGAGCACTCCTACCATTGCCACTAGCTCGCCGTGGTCGTAAGTTCCAACGGTGGTATAGCTTCCTCCCGAAGCTGGATTGGTAGTTTCGATGAGATCATCAACCATGCTCTCACCAAATTGATTTTCTACCATATCGGTAAACTCTCGAAATACTATACCCTTCATATATTCGTTCTCAGTTTGGTTGCGTTGTCTAAGTATAGGTCAAGATTCGAGCATGCAAGCTGAGGCTCAACTGATAGAATGCCCGCATTCAATATTCAGGGGGTGGGTGTGGTTAAAGGTTTTTTTAATCCTCGTTGGGCGGGTGTAGCTGATCAGTTTGCTGAGCTTTTTTCCACGTGTGGTGAGCAGGGCGCTGGCGTGGCGCTTTATCACTGCGGGGAATTGGTGGTGAATATTTGGGCGGGGGAGCGTGGCAATCGTTTGGCGGGCATTGCCAATCAGCCGTGGAACGAAAGTACTATCGTCAATATTTTTTCTGCCGGTAAAGGTTTGGTGGCGCTTTGTGTCTTGCAGTTGGTGGCGCAGGGTAAGTTGGAGTTGGATTCACCTATCGCAGCTTTTTGGCCTGAATTTGCACAGGGTGATAAGGCGAAAATCACTGTGCGCGATGTGCTTTCCCATCGCAGCGGACTTTCGGCATTTCATCAACATATTGCCGATGACCAAATTTTTAATTGGGATGCAATGACTGCAGCTGCCGCGAACGAAACGCCTTGGTGGGAGCCGCGAACCGGGCAGGGGTATTCGCCTTTTATGTACGGTTGGATTCTAGGTGAATTGGTACGCCGCGTAAGTGGCTATGCAAGTTTTAACGATTATTTTCAAGCGCAGGTTGCAGCGCCTTTGGGGGTGACCTGTTATTTCGGCGTGCCTGATTCGGTGTTGAATTTAATTGCAGATACGGGCCCGCTAAAACGAAATCTCAGTAATGCACCTGTGGCGAGCAATGGTGCGGACAGTATAGCGCTGGGTAAATTGATGAAGGCTGACCCGCGCGGCGTAACCAACCGCGCTTTCTGTAATCCCATCAGTTTAATGACGGCGACTAATACCAAAGCGTGGCGACAGGCGCAAATTCCAGCAGCAAATGCGCATGCAAACGCACAGGCAATTGCGGCTATTTACGGGGCTCTTTGTTGCGGTGATAGGGTGAACGGGGAATTATTGCCTGCTGAGATTTTAGCGCTCTGTTCACAAGAGCAAACATTTGGTCACGATCAGGTGTTAGGTTTGCCTTTGCGGTTTAGCCACGGTTTTATGTTGTCGCAGGCGGATCGTCCAGATTGTCGCTATGGCCGTGGCGCGCGCGCCTTTGGGCATCCTGGGGCGGGTGGTTGTATTGGCTTTGCCGACCCTGATTATCAATTGGGTTTTGGTTATGTCACATCGCGCATGGGGCAAAATGTTTTAATCGACGAGCGCGCAGTGCAATTAATCGATGCTGCTTATGCAGTACTAGGAGAGTAATTATGAATGAGCAGATTCTGAATGAGCTTGGCGATGAATTGATAGAGTTGCAGACTCGCATCGCCTATCAAGAAGATACCATCACCCAATTAAATAATGTGGTGACCAAGCAGGATGCCGATATCCTTCAGTTGCAACAGCAGATGCGTTTGCTCGCTAAACGTATTGATGAGCTGTCATTTACGCAGGGTGATGGCAGCGAAGAAATCACCAATGAGCGCCCTCCACACTATTAAAGTACTGAATGCCTAAGCTTTTGTTTTTATGATGATTTTTGCGCCAAATTGGCGGCTAAAAGTTTTGTTTTAGGCAATTCCCATAGCAACAAATTCTTATAGCTAAACCCGTTTCTTTGGCTAGACTCAGTTTTGAACTTTCACATTTGAGTCTACTTCTTACTTATGAGCCATCAACAACCGTATTCAGGCGATTTGGAGGCGCTGAACCCTCTCAGTTTGGAATATGCATTACTGGCTCCCGATGTGGCTGCGTGGCGTTTTGAGGTTGATACTGGCGTACTGCAGTTTTCTAAAGAATTCCCCTTGGTTTTTATTGGTAACACCCGTCCTTTCCCTTCGTTATCCTCGTTGATGGATACGCTGAGCGCCGCTGACAAATATGTATTTCTGCAAACCTTCAATACTGATCCACTAGACTGCGGTATAGGTGTGCGCGCTTGTGAGATCAACTGCGTGGTTCCTGGTAGTGAGGAAGCGCGCGTGCGTTTTATTGGCCGACTATTAGTGGATGCAAAAAAGCTACGCCATTACGAAGGTGTCGTGGTGTCCTCTAGCCACTGGCTGGCGAACCCCGGCATAGAAACGAGCAACAGCTTATTGCGCACGCTTTTTTCTGAAAACCCCATCGCTAGTTTAATGACGGATGCTAAAGGCGTGTTGCTGCAAGCCAATGTGGCCTGTGAGAAATTGTTTGAGCTTAACTCACGCGAAATTAGTGCTGCTGTTGGGCGTTACAATGTATTGCGCGATAGACAATTAGAGTCTCTAGTGGATGTGTATTCGCTCTTGGATAAGGTATACGCCAGTGGTGAAACGCTAAGTGTTGACCTTAGTTATTCGCTCAACACCCTTATCAAATCATTTGCCGTAAAAAAAATTGATATAGGTGAACGAAAAATTAGCGTGCGCGCGAGCTTTTTACCCATTCGCAATCGTTTCGGTGATGTAGAGCGTGTATTAATTCAACTACAAGATAGATCCCGCGAAGAAAATGCCCTGCAAATTCTGTTAAAGCAACAGCGCGAATTGCAAGAGAGTGAAGCTAGCTATAAAGCCTTTATCGCCAATAGCAGCGAAGCAATTTGGTGTTATGACATGGTGCCGCCTATTTCCTTGGATCACCCCATAGAAATGCAAGTGGATTTAATGGCAGAGCGCGCCTCTTTGTCGCAAGGCAATAAAATGCTGGTCACTATGCTGGGTGCGAAATCGTTGCAAGATCTTCTTGGTATGGGTTTGCGTGAAAGTGGCTCTACGCGCTATGCGTTTGATTTGCAGTATTTTGTTAAAAATAAATACCAAATGAATGATCACGATATTATTCGTGAAGATCACAAGGGGCGCCGCTTTTACTTTCAAATTTCCTGTGTGGGGGTGATTGAAAATAATTGTTTAACCCGCGTGTGGGGCACCACTAAGGATGTCACTGTTGGCAAGCGTTATCAGCAAAAGCTGGAATATATTTCTCTGCACGACTCACTCACCGGCTTACCCAATCGTGCCAATATTTATCAGGAAATTGAGCATTTTTACGCAAAAGAGGGCGACTCACTTGGCGCCTTGTTGTTTATCGATTTGGATCGCTTTAAAGAAATTAACGATACCCTTGGGCATCAAGTAGGCGATCGTTTATTGCAGTTAATTGGCCCGCGCATTAAGTCGGAAATGAGTGAGATTCATGGCACAATTGCCCGTATGGGTGGTGATGAGTTTGCCATTTTCTTGCCGAGTATTCGTAATCAACAACACGCTATAGTGTTTGCACATTGCATTTTAGATGCGCTACGTTTGGAGTTTGATCTTGAAGTTTTCTGCGCGGAGATTAGCGCGAGTATCGGTATAGTTTTAGCGCCGACGCAAGCGAAGGATGTTAATGAGTTAATGCGCTTTGCTGATGTGGCTATGTATCACGCCAAAGAACAAATGTCGGGGATTGCAGTTTACAAACCAGAGATTGATCCACATTCGCCCAAACGTTTGGCAATGATGAGTGAATTAGGCCGCGCGATTCGCGAAGATCAATTGTGTTTGTATTATCAGCCTAAAGTGAATTTAGAAACCAAACGTTTTTACGGCTTTGAAGCCTTGTTGCGTTGGAATCACCCAGAGTTAGGTTTTGTCCCTCCTAATGATTTTATTCCTATCGCAGAAGTGACCAGTTTGATTCACCCGTTAACTGCTTGGGTGTTGGAAAAAAGTATTGCGCAATGTTGTCTGTGGCATTCGCAAGGCTTGAATGTCAGCGTTGCGGTTAATTTATCCGCACGCAATTTGCTCGATGAGAATATGCCAAAACTGGTGCGTACTTTATTGCACAAGTATGAATTGGACGCGAGTTGGTTGGAGCTGGAGATTACTGAAAGCTCGATCATGAGTGACCCGGGACGCGCTATGCGCGTTCTGCAACAATTACATGAGTTGGGCGCGCAATTATCGATTGATGATTTTGGTACGGGCTATTCTTCGCTCGCCTATTTGAAAAAGCTTCCCGTGCAAACGCTTAAAATCGACTACTCGTTTATCCGCAATATGTTGGAAGATAAGCAGGATGAGTTGATCGTTGAATCCACTATTCATTTGGCTCATAGCCTCAGTCTGAAAGTGGTTGCTGAAGGGGTTGAAAATGCTGCTTTGATTGATCGTTTAACACGAATGGGGTGCGATGAGGCTCAGGGCTATCACATTGGTCGCCCCATGGCGCTGGCGCAAATTGATGAATGGATGGCCGAGTCGGCTTGGACTGTCTCGTTTTAAACAAATGATCCCCCACCCCTAGCTCTCTCCCGTTGGGAGGGGGCTTTCGCTTGTGTGAAAAAATGCTCCCGCTTTTATAAAAAGTTTGCAAAAAGTGCGTAAAAAGAGGCCGACTTACGCGCAAATTTCCCTTAT
>DAOORH010000059.1:0-11972 GCA_035389145.1 Cellvibrio sp. | reverse complement strand
ACATTAAAAATTAAGTAGCGCCTCAATATTTTCTTTAGGTGCTACTTTGATTTTTTTCATCACAGCACCACCCGTTTTAACCGATTTACCATTTTCATTGGTATCCCAAATAATAAACCCAATAACATAGTATTCGCCGGCGCTGATGTTATTGAAGGTGAATTCGTTGTTTGAGTTACACTTTGTTTTAATCACCATGTCGTGATATTCCTTTGGGTCTGGCGTAAATGTTGGGATGGTACCCTCTATAATTATTTTTCCCTGATCATTATTACCGTAGATGTTTAAAATGCGTTCACTGGAATATTTAGCGACAGGCAACAACTCCACACCAAAACCGGCGCAACCTTTGGTTTTATTATTTTTTAAGGTTAGAAATGCCTTACCCTGTATCGCTGAGTTGCCTACCGTTTTAACCCACTTTACTTCATCCAGATTAAACGCACTCTTAAGGGGTATAGGTTCTTGTGCACAGACCAAGGGACTGACAAACAACAAGGTAAAGCACAGGCGATTCAGTAATTTTTTCTTCATGTTGGTATTCCGTTGATAAATTGGGGCCAAGTAAATTGGCATAAATTGGGGTCAGAGCATAAATTGGGGTCAGAGTAAAATTAAAAAACGGATATCTCAGTTTGAAGAAGCTCTCAATTTAATTTTACTCTGACCCCAATTTTCAAAACGGGAGAAAGAGAAATGCCGGGCGAGCCCGGCATTTTTGTACAGCTTAAGCCTTCATGTTACTGAACGATAAAACGAACATTGTCGAAGGAAACATCCATGGCATCTGAAGGCTCAACAACAAAGATATTGGTAATGGAGGAGGCATTTGCTTTACCGCCACAACAGGGATTTGAATTACCTTTGGCAATTAGTTCTGCAATGCCAATACTGTATTCTGTCCAAACTCCGTCTGCCCCAACAGGCACTTCTACGTCACTGACATTTGGCCAACCGCTGTCTAATTTTACGTAAAGTTTTGAACCTGCAACTTTGGAATTTACTTTTACATCAAACACGAGTTTACCGTTTGATGGCCAGGTGCTGAGATTCGCGGGGCCTGCAGTGACATTAAAAAATACATTTCCTGTCGCGCCGGTTTTGGCAACATTGAAGACTTTGCCACGACCTGCTTCAGAAACTTCTGACGAGGTTATTTTTCCATCCGGATTGTAGCTTTGAACTTGTAAACCTGTTGTAAGAACGTCGGCATACATCATAAATGATGGTGGTGCAGCAAAGGCCGGCACCTCGAGGCGCACATTATCAAAGGATACGTTCATCGCACCCGTGGGTTCTATAACGAATAGATTCGTGATCGCTGATAGATTTGCAATGCCACCACAGCAGGGATTTGAATTTCCCTTGGCAATTAAATCCGCAACTTTGATTCGGTATTCGCCCCACACACCGTCTGCAGGCAAGGTGACTTCTACATCACTCACATTTGGCCAACCGCTATCCATTTTGACAAGCAATTTGGAACCCGCCGCTTTGCTGCTTACTTTGAGATTAAATACCAATTCACCGTTCGCAGACCATTTACTTAAATTCGCTGGGCCCGCGGTAACATTAAAAAACACGTTACCGTTTGCGCCGGTTTTAGCAACATTGAACACACTGCCGCGACCTGCTTCAACTACTGTTGAAGACGTAATGGCGTTATCGGGGTTATAGCTTTGAACTTGCAAACCTGTTGCTGCCGCATCTTCAAAAATGTTGAACAAGGGCAGTTGCGCAAACTCGTCAACGACATCCGCCTTTTTCCCTTGGATATGAATATTGTCGAAAGACACATTCATCGCGGCTGAAGGATCGATCACAAAGATATTGCTAATTGACGCCAGACTCGCTTTGCCGCTCGCCAAAGAATTGCCTTTCGCGATCAAATCCGTAAGCTTAATGCGATACTCGCCCCACACACCGTCTGCCGGTAAGGTAACTTCTGTATCGCTTACATTTGGCCAACCGCTGTCTAATTTAACCAAGAGCTTGGCGCCTGCAGCTTTGCTATTTACTTTGACATCGAATACCAATTCGCTGTCTGCAGACCAGTTTCTCAAGTCGGTTGGATCACCGGCAATTTTGAAATAGACGTTGCCATTTGCACCGGTTTTCGCGACGTTGAATACCTTGCCACGACCGGCTTCTGCCACTTCGGTATGGGCAATAGCACCATCTGGATTGTAACTATCAAACTGCAAACCAGCGGCTAACTTATCGTCGTAAAGAGTGAACAACGGTGGGCCAGGCAGCTCAATTTTGCCAATGGCAGGGCGCGGTTTTCCTGGATTCAACACAGCCGTTTCAGCACTAGCTCCACAACCCTTACCCGTTTGTGGCGATGCGCTGCACTCATAGACTTTTACATAATCCACTTGCATGGTTTGCGGGAACACAGAAGCGTCTATGCCTTTGTTATTGACTCCGCCGGCCCAAGCTCCACCCACGGCTAAATTTAGCAGCATGTGATAGGCAGATTTATCATCAAATGGAGCGCCTTCTGGAGCATTCGTTAAAATGCCATCCACCGTGTATTGCGAGTACCAGCCCGCTTTGCGTTGCGTGGCAAAGTTAACGCCGTCCACATACCAGCGGATTTCACCCTCTTCCCATTCCAAGGCATAGGTGTGGAAATCGTCGGCAGGGTTTACGTTATTTGGAAGGGTGTAAGGATCACCCGACGAGGTATTCCCGGGCCAAGCTCTGCCGTAGTGTAAGGTTCCATAGACACGCGTTTCTGGCGCTTGAAGTACGCCGTCCACTGTGGTGCGAGTGCCAAGGTTTACCGCTTCCATAATGTCGATTTCACCGCTCGATGCCCAATTGCCATAAGGTGAACTGGTAGGCAACATCCAGATCGCAGGCCAAGTGCCCTGACCTTGCGGCAACTTGGCGCGAATTTCAAATCGGCCAAATGTCCACTCTTGTAAATTTTTAGTTCTCAAACGTGCAGAGGTATAGGGCAATGTTTTAGTTGCCGGACCCGTACCTTCAGGAGAATCTGTGCCCGTAAAATCTTCTTTCACTGCAACAATATTTAACACGCCATCTTTAACAAACGCGTTTTTATCTTGATCGGTATAACACTGTTGCTCGTTGTTACCGCCGCCCCAGCAATTTTTTTCATAGGACCATTTGGTTGCATCAATTGCTGTGCCGTTAAATTCGTCGCTCCACACCAGCTTCCATTTTGTCGCGGAAGATGATTGTGCAGACGAGGTGCTTGACTCACTACTCGCACTAGAAGCTGCTGAACTTGATGTAGGTATTTCTGCGTTTTCACCACTGCCGCCGCAGCCGACCATGGTGAGCGCAAGCGCACTAACTAATAATATTTTTTTCATTGAATTTTCTCCGCATTGCCGTTGGTTTTATTATGACTGGCGTGCAAATTATTTTTGTACGCCAGGTGATATTGATAGATTTTTATGGGCACTGAATACTGGCTATTGGTGTGCTTTCGATTCGCACATGATGCAGTGTTAAACCTAATTCGCCATTGGTACTAAGCGTAAAGGGCGACAACAACATATCCAGTTTCACTTTGCTAAAGCAGCTCATACTGACGGACAGTGTTTGCCACTGACCGGCGTTTACTTTTTGTAATGCATCCGCAATGGATTTTTCTGCGCCGCAATCTGAACCACAGGCCATGATTAATTTCACATCGGCAGTCGGTTTTTTATCAACCTTAACATCAAATACCAAGGCCGCTTTTTCAGGTAGCGATGAATAATCCACACGCTCTTTGGCGATAAAGCCAGCGCTAGCTTGCGCTTTGCCATTCCAATGCAATTGGATTGAATCTTCTTGTACCAAACGATCCACTGCGCGGTAATTAAGTGCGCCTAAATTCAAAACGCTCGCAGTAATTGGCTTAGTGTTATTGAGATCATCGGTAAGGCTTAACTGCCAAGGTTCTAGGCTACGGTTTCTAAATACTGTTAATGTCTCAGCCGATTTTTTTGCGGTTTGCGCTGCTTCTGATAAATCATCCTTTAGCGAATCCTTATCGGCATAGGTCAAACCATAGCCATAAGGAAAGAGTGGTGCGTAATTTTCTTCGCCAATATTTAACGGGGTTTGGTCCGGAATGGCAGGCCAAGAGAAAGACAATTTTCCGCTGAAATCAAAACGCGCTTTGTTATTAGCATCGGCAATAATCACATCCGCCACACCAGCACCTTCAGTACCCGGTTGCCAAATCACTGCGAAGGCATCGGACGCATTTAATTCTGGGTTCACCCACAGAGGGCGACCAGTAATAAATAAGGATACAACTGGGATGCCCTGCGCTTTGAATTTTTGCAGCAGCTTTAATTCTTTATCGGATGCGTAATCTAATTTATTGATATCGCCTTGCATTTCCGCATAGGGGTTTTCACCAAACACCACCACAGCCACATCTGGCTTCTGTTGAAAGTCGCCGTTAACACTCAAGCTCACTTTACTGCCGTTAGCTTTAGCGGCATCAGCAATACCTTTATAGATTGAGGTTGCACCGGGGAAATCGCTATTCACGTTGCCCGTACCCTGCCATGAAATACTCCAACCACCGGCTTGTTTGCCAATGTTGTCCGCACCATCGCCCGTTACCAGAATTTTGCTACCCGCTTTAATGGGCAGCAATTGGTTTTTGTTTTTCAACAATACGAGTGATTCACGCACGGCCTGGCGAGCAATTGCACGGTGTTCGGTACTACCCAAAATTTCATTTTTGCCAGAGAGCGCATGAGAGGATGGCGCACCACTATCAAATAATCCAGCGCGCATTTTTACGCGCAAGATTCTGCGCACTGCATCGTCTAAACGCGCCTGTGAGATCACGCCGCTCTTGGCTTGCGCAAGCGTATTTTCGTAAAGCAATTTCCAATCGTCTGGAACCATAAAAACATCCACGCCCGCATTAAAAGCTTGCGCACAATTATTTTTAGTACAGCCAGATACGAATTCGTGACCGTTCCAATCGCCAACAACCAAACCATCAAAACCCATATGGTTTTTTAGAATGTCGGTTAACAGGTATTGGTGGCCGTGCATTCTCTCGCCCTGCCAACTATTGAACGATGCCATAACGGTTTGCACACCCGCTTCAATCGCGGTGACATAACCTTGCGCATGAATCTTGACGAGTTCTTCTTCGCTCACATCGGTATTGCCACGATCGATACCACCTTTTGTACCGCCATCGCCCAAGAAGTGTTTAGCAGTGCCTATTACATGATGTGCCGATAAAAATTCTTGGGTATTCGCATCGCCTTGCAGGCCTTCTACCATTTTGCCGGCATAGGATTTTACGAGTTCGGGGCTTTCAGAATAGGATTCATAGGTGCGACCCCAGCGATCATCGCGCACCACGGCGACTGTGGGCGCAAAGCTCCAGCCAATACCGGTAACTGCAATTTCGCGAGCTGTCGCTGCGCCGATTTTTTTCATCAACTCTGGGTTGCGCGCTGCACCCAGCGCAATGTTGTGCGGGTAGAGAGTTGCGCCTATGACATTGTTGTGGCCATGTACCGCATCGGTACCCCACATAATCGGAATCGCTACGCCATTTTCAGCGGGTTGCATGGAGGCTTTATAAAAACTATCCGCTAAGGCAACCCAATCTTCGGCTTTGGATAATTTGTTGTTATTCGGAAAGGCTCCGCCACCGTTCAAGATAGAACCTATGTGGTATTTTTTGATATCAGCAAGGCTAATACTGCGAATTTCGGGCTGAATGGTTTGGCCGACTTTTTGTTCCAAGGTCATTTTGGCGATAAGTGCATCAATTTTTTCTTCTATCGCCGGATCTTTTGCCACTTTGCTAACCGGCTTCGGCCAGAGGGCAGGATTGCGATTCACACTTGTTGCATTCTGTGTTTTAGGAACTTCTACCACCTTGGTTTTTGGTGCGGGGGTTTCACAGCCCGGTAAGATCAAAGCACAGGCGGTTAGACTCGCCAGCAATTGCAGATAGTGTTTAAAAGAATGCATCATAGTGTTTCACCACAATTATGTCGGTTCGCCACAGTTAAGTGGTGCGATAGTGTCTGTAAAAAAGCCCCCACAATTGGGGGCTATCAAGGAGAGCTAGCAAGGAGGTAATGGGGGTTGGCTATATGCGGTAACACGCCCATCACACTTGCTAACGCCCAAATACGGCCTGACCCGTATCTAGGTTTGGCTTTTTAATCGTTGCAGTTATTCAGTTATAACAACGGCTAAAATTAGACTTTTAAGTAAAAAGTGGCTTTTACGATGGGTTTATGATGGTGAAAATTGGAGTGTGTGTCGTCCCACTTTCAATAAACTCGCAAGGTGGGGCTGTTCATTTTTGAAAAAATTGAAGGGAAACAGGTTTATTGAAATGAATTTCTTCAGAACCTCGATGGCTCAACCCGCTAAAGTGGATTTCCATTTGCTAAATCTCTTTAATTTCAAGAAGAGATTAGATTTTGGGGAAGCTATACTCACGCAAACGCATGAGTAACTCTCTATTGCTCGGTAAGCCGTTCACTAAATGCTGCGTTCTCTTCGCATTCTCGTCAAATAGCCCGCGTGCCATCTCTACATTTTTCTGGTTATTTCGACGATTAAATTCACCGTAGTGGTTTGGAGCGCCCATACCAAACAACACATATTGAAAGCTCGCCGAGGGGAACATTTCCCCCACTCGTATAGTGTCGTGGGTCCATGGAGTTTGATATTTCCAGAGCGTCAATAGTTCTTTTAAACTTTCGGGCACAGTGTTGGGGTTGCAGTGGTCTCGCCAATACTGTGAATCTGTTCGCTGCGTTAATACATAATGCAGCTTTAAAAATTCAATAATTTTTTTCCAGTGGTGCGCAAGCTTATCGTTGAAGCGCGCGGCAATAATATTCATTACTTTTCGATTCGCGGGAAGTTGCTCACTGATCATTTGTGCTGACAATTCAATCAGCACCAACGCCGTTGCCTCAAGCGGTTCGATAAAACCTGCTGCAATCCCAATTGCCACACAGTTTTTGTGCCAGAACTTTTCACGATAACCAGGATTAAATGTCAGTTTGCGCGGTGATACATTCTTGGCAGCCGCTTTACCCACACTTGGTTCAAGATATTTACGTAAGGTTTGTTCGGCTTGCTCCTCCGTTGTGTAAGCACTGGAAAATACGTGCCCCACACCACGCCGTGTTGGTAGACCTATATCCCAGATCCAACCCGACTCGGTTGCGGTCGAGTGGGTGCAGGATTCTATATTGCCTTCAGGATTTGCATAGGGAACTTGTACCGCTAACGCACTATCGTTAAAGAGTACGCCGCGCTGATCTTTAAAGGGGATTTTGTAATGCTGGCCAAGTAACAAAGAGGCAAAGCCGGTGCAATCAATGAATAGGTCACCGCTAATATCGTTATTACCCTGTGTACCTAATGATGCAATATCACCAGCGTCGCTTGAGTTAACCTGAATAACATTATCAGAAATGTAAGTCACACCTAGTACATCAATACAGTGCTTTTTCAGCATGATCGCAAACTTACCTGCATCCAGGTGATAGCCATAATTCACCACACAGGCGTACTCAGGTGTAGCCATTTGCTTAGGTGCTAAATAACGATCTGCGATAGACCTTTGCGGACAGACTGCATCGGAAAAGCTGATTTTGCTTTTATGTGGCAGCCAATATTCAGCAAGATTTATTTCTGAGTAATTGTCAGGCAAGGTAAAGGGATGATAATAAAATTCGTTGTTACCCTTACTCCAGTTTATAAATTTTGAACCCTGTTTAAAACTCGCATCGCATTCGCGAATAAATTGAGTTTCTGAAATCCCTATTTTTTTTAAAGTCGCGCGCATCGAAGGCCAAGTACCTTCGCCAACACCTACTGTAGGAATATCTGGCGACTCAATCAAGATCACCTCAATACCCATTTCTTTATTGACGACATGGTCAGCAGCAATGATGCCTGCCGTTAACCAACCAGCAGAGCCACCGCCAACAATAACAATTTTTTTAACCGGAATATTCATAGCGATTGTTCTTGAAAAATGACGATCAAATTATTTGAATTCGAAAAACGACGTAAGCGTGAGCCGGCCCGTCGCTGGGTTGGGGTCAAAACTATAGTCTGGTCCAATTTTGCCGGAGTGTAGGCTCGTACCTCGGTACATAATCATTCGGTTAAATACCGCATCGAACGACACCACTTCTTCAAATTGATCTGTAGAGCCGTTTATATACCCTTCCGGATATGTATTTTTTGTGGGAAACCGTTCTTCTATGTTTGCCATATACCGCGAATAGCGATCTTCATCCACATACTCAAAATTAGTTGGTTTGTGACGATACAACGCAGTCCCCATATTGGGAATGGATTGTAGATAATGAACAACCGCGAGACCTTTGCGGGATGGAGAATCAAAATGAGGAATTCGTTGTAATAAATCCAAGTCATCTGGGCGAGTGGTGACTATCGAAAATTTGGATACCGCACTTTTAATTTTCCGTACTTCCAGCTCAAAAAAACGCTCCATAAAAAAGCCGAGATTTTTAACGATGGCAAAGGTATATTCCTGCGGAACCTGCATGCGAACACCGGGATAAAATGAATCTGCATGGGCAAAATTATTTTCTTGAATGGCGCGCTCCTTGAGCTCGAACGCGCCTTTTAGAAAATCATCAACCACAAGAACTTCTTGCTGTTCATTGCCAACTCTATAGCAATCAATATTTGCATGTTCGCAAAGTTCAAACAGGGTCGGTTCCATACACTTCTCTATTTTTTTACAGCCTAAAATGCAAGTCTGCTGATTAAACTGGCGCTACTGCTTTGCAATATTGGTTAATAAGATCTTGATGACTAGGCATTGCCGATACTTTTTCGCTGACACTGGTTTTCAAATAACCTAGGAAATTTTTCAATTCCTTTTCATCCATGACATCAACAATGGGATGATATGCACTCGGCGCAATGCCTTGACCCATCATCACCTGAACCCAAGAATCATTGAGGAACAATTCTTTTTCTTCCAGTGCAATAGCGGCTGTGTCTTTAAACAAATTCACGCGACGCGCCAATGCCTCGGGGATTTCCATGTTTTTGCAATAGCGCCAAAATTCTGTATCATCACGTTGAGTTGCGTGATAGTGCAAGATGACGAAATTGCGGGCGCGATCTATTTCTTCTGCAGACTGCTTATTAAATTCATCCACATTCGACATCACAATTTCATTCTGTGGAAAATATCGCATTAAGCGATAAATCGCAGACATGGCTAAATGGATGGAGGTAGATTCAAGTGGCTCAATAAAGCTTGCCGTAAGCCCCACAGCAATACAGTTTTTATTCCAGGCTTTCATTCGACGGCCAGTTTTATATTTAATGACTCGCGGTTCAGTAACGGGGCGTCCTTCCAGGTTTTTCAACAGCGTACTCATCGCTTCATCATCCGAAACGTGTCGGCTGGAATAAACCATACCATTTCCCGCTCTATGCTGAAGTGGAATACGCCACTGCCATCCAAAGTCGTGGGCTATTGATTGTGTATAAGGTCTGGGTGCGCGCACTAATTCAGTCTGTAGCGCAATTGCAGAATCACAGGGAAGATAATGACCATAGGGCACCCAGGGTGTATTTAAAGCCCCGTCGATCAGCATTGCCCTGAAGCCGGTACAATCCAGAAATAAATCGCCCTCTATTTCCCGGCCATCTTTCAATAACAAGGATTTAATAAAGCCATTTTCTGGAGACACGATAACTTTTTCAATATGCCCTTCGACATGTTTGGCGCCGTGCTTTATGGAAAAGTTTTTCAAAAAGTCTGCGTATAAAGTAGCATCTAAATGATACGCGTAATTAACGCCATCATTTTCGCCACTACACTTCTCTAAACGTGCAGCTTTAGACTCAGGGCAATAATCGCCAAAGGGAACATCTATACCGTATTTTTTTCCTGCCAGCCAAAAATGCTGAAATTGGCATGCCCAACAATCTTTTCCTGTAAGCCCAAAAGAGTGAAAGTATCTATCGCCTTTATTCGCCCAGTTACTAAACTCAATACCTAACTTAAAGGTTCCTTGAACATGGGCCATGAGCTCTCGCTCATTAATACCCAACAGCTTATGAAATACTCGTAGGGTGGGGATAGTTGCCTCCCCCACGCCAATTCGCCCGATTTCTGGCGATTCAATCAGGGTGATATCGAGATTTTTTCCCAGCACCTTGGAGATAGCTGCGGCAGCTAACCAACCTGAAGTGCCACCACCAGCAATAACGATTTTACGAATAGAATTCACGGTTGTATGTTCGGTCATTTCTCAGCTCATAGTCATCAATGTGAAGCATGCTAACTTACTTCATTTTTGCATTTTTGATATCAATCAACGTTTGTATATTATTCACAGAATCAGCAACGTTGTACGCAAGTGATAAGAAACCAGATTTGTGTAACTCAACCACGGCATCATTTGCTAATGCCATTAACTTTTCAATATGCACGGTATAGCCGGCATCAAACTTAATAGTAGTTCCGTTAGCTAAATCAATTTCAATAATCACTCGCTCAAGGAGATCGTGTTTTAAAAAGGCTTCAATCATAGGGTCAAGTAACTCTGAACCTTTATGGCGAGCTAACAATACATCTCTCATTTCATTTAAGGTGGTGGAGCTAGTGCCGTCAGCATTGAACAGTGCAGGCACTGTGTTTTGCTGGATTCTTGAATCATTTACGTCCACATAAACAACCAATCGTTGTTCTGTTTCTTGTTGCTGAAGTCCAATCATGAAAGGACCTTGTTTCATCGCGTGAGGAATGTAACGCGTGCTCCAGGTTGAGCTCTCGTCAAGGAAGAGATTTTCATTCTCCTCAAACCCTAGTAGGGCGACTGGGAAAAAGCGACCGGTTTCAGAATCTTTGCGAAATAGGATGGGGTACTCTCGTTGAACCTTGGCAAATTCATTGGGCAGTATCATGACTGCGCCTACTTGGTGCCCATATTCAGAGCCGTACTTTTCTTTGTACCCAAGGGTCTTATGTTGTTCAACGTTTAGCGGCTGAAAATCTTTCATGTTATTTTCCGTTTTTGCTTTTATGAACTAAAAAAAGTGCCGCTCATAGAGCGGCACTTTTTGTTACTAACATCAATAAAAATTATTAGAAATTGTAACGCGCTGAAAGCGAGTAACGAGGTTCTAATATATTGAAGTTTCTTACTTGATAGCCAGTACGGCCATAGGTTTTCTGATCTTCACCTAACACGTTAGTAGCTTCCAAGGCGACAGTGAGGTCTTCAGTCACTTTGTAACCTACGTTTAAGTCAACTTGACCGTAGGCTTCGGTAAACTGAGGCTCACCATTGTCGTTCGCATTATTCAGGAAGTTGTCACGCCAGTTGTACGCAATACGTGCTTGCCATTGGTCTTTTTCATAGATACCAACCACGTTAGCAGAATCACTCAAGCCTAGCAGCGCAAATTGAGGTGTTCCTGGTTCTGTATCTAACCTGTACTTAACAGAGCCATTAACAATAGTGTAGTTGGCTTGTACACCAAAACCGCTATCACCGAAGAAGTATTGGCCTGCGAATTCCCAGCCATTCAACACTGCATCTCTAGAGTTTGTAGGCATGGTAGTATCATTCACAACACCTGGATCACCCGCTACAGAGACGATATCTACGCCGTTAGCCCACTTCCCGTAATCTGCCGCGTTATAAGCGCCACCGGTACCGCACAAACCAGAGTTGTTTTGATTGATACAACCATTAGCGGTTGTAGTCATCATACCAACCATTTGGAATATGCTTCGCTCATTTACTGCATGGTTACCAGCTTGCAATGCAGCCAAAGCTGCGCGTGCACGCGGGCCTCTAGTTGGGTCCAATGTACCAGCGTAAGTAACGCTACTAGTCTGGCTGCCAATAAAGTTAGGTACGCGCTTATCGAAGAAGCCAACAGAGAGATAGTCAGTGTCGTTGAAGTAATATTCAACGGATATGTCTATG
>DAOORH010000058.1:0-12226 GCA_035389145.1 Cellvibrio sp. | reverse complement strand
AAGTCGTCGTCGTCACCCATGTACAGCACCACCCGGCCATCGGGCGCGACGGCATCAAACAACAAACCGGATTTACCCATACCGATTTGCAAGCCTTTTTCGTAAAGCGCCTTAGTGTAATGCGCAACCGGGCGGCCACTGCGACGACTGTACCAATCTAATAGCCACACCCACTCCATCATATGACCGGGTTCAACCACTTCGCCTTTAGCATCCGCACACAAGCTCCAATCTTCTTCAAAAAATTCAAACAACACTTGCTGTTCAGCATCAAAGAAATGCGTTTGAAATAGCGCAAAAAGTTCACCTACGCGGGCAAGCCATTTAGCGTCGCCAGTAGCATCGTAAAGCGCCAAAAAGGCTTCAAATAAATGCATGTGCGGGTTTTGGCGGCGGCAGACATATTTATAATCGCCCTCAATCCAGCCACCTACGGCTGAGCCAAATTTTGCATCCAAATGCGCGACCAATTTTTCAGCTTCGGCAAGCGCACTTTTATCGCCGCAGACGCGGTAAACCCACGCGTTAGCGAGTAAGAAAAACGCATGGTCGTACAAGTCTTGTTTGGTATCGACCACCTTATAATGCTTATCCAACAAGTGGGTATAACCACCACCTGCAGTTGGGTGTGCCGCATGTTGCTGCACATAGGCCAAAAGGCGTTGAGCGACTGCCGCGCCCGAATCGCACCACCCGCGATCTGCCGCTGCCGCAAAGAAAAACGCTTGGCGCGCTTGTACGCGTACGCGCACACTGGAATCAAAATCGACCTCGCCACTGGGCAGCAAACGCTCGTAGTTAACGCCATTTTCAGGGTTTAAACCACGCGTTAGCCAAAGTGGAATAGCATCGTTTTTAAGCCAATTTTCAAGGCGTTGCGCCTGAGCTTGAAGTAAGGTGGACATGAAGTTTCCTTAAGCGAAGGTAAATCAATAAGGCGCGAACTATACCCAGAATAGGGTTCAATTTGAAATTATTCGGCAATTAAAGCCCATAAAAAACCCCGGCAAGCCGGGGCAAATAAAAACAACAGCGGGCTAACACCAGTAGGTGCATTCGCTAGGAATGCAAACCGATCACTTCTCTAGCAACAGCCAAATAAGTAACCGATTACTCACCAATAAAACAATTGTATCAATGAGCTGGTGGCGACATATTGCCAATATATGTAACCGATTACAACACTTTTATAAGATTTTTTCTCCATTGTGTTGAACAACAAAGGGCCGAACTTTAAAACAAAAAAGCCCCTTTCTGTGAAAGGGGCTTTGGTGAAACTTAATCTTGCGATTAATTAATACAGCACTTAATTTACTTTAGGTGCTTGGTAGAAATTGGCAGGGCGACTGGTGGCCTTGATACCCAGTACACCGTTAACAATGTCTTCACCGCGCGCGGTCAAATCAACAATATCTTCCGCTTTGGAAATATCGAGTACTGCATTATCGCCGGTATTACCTTTCCAAGAACTTGCCAGCCAGCCGAAGGGGATAACTTTCCATTCAGCAAATTTAGCCGAGGCTAAGCCTGACTCGCTAAATCCACCTGCCGCCGAATCAAATTTGATGGCATTGAATTGTGCTTCAGTTTCAAAGCCCATGGTAAAGATTGGCTTGGAATCATCCACCTGAGTTGCACCGAAGATTTCGATATCATCTAATTTGATAGTGCCCGCAGGCACATTACCGTATTGCATACCAAACATTTGTGGCTTAAGCGTACGAGAGAAGTTGGCTGGAAATTCATTAACCTTGAACTCCAAGCTAGCCCACTCACCTGGCTTAAACTTACTTACATCTAATGCAGGCGTATATTCAAAGTGGTTCCAGTTACCATCCTGCATAAAGAATTTAATCCAGAAGTCACTACCTGCCCAATCGGCTGGAATAAAGACTTTCATGTTAACGGTAATGCCGCCTTTGAAATCAATTTCGGCCACTGAGTTGATATCGGCTTTATTAATGGCACCACCGTCACCCGCAGGCACAGTTACTAATAATTCACCGCCAGCCATTGAAGTCACAGCCTTGCCACCATCCCAACCGGCGTTTACAAAACCTTCAGTGCCTTTTGTAAAGGTAGCTTTGTATTGTGAGGCGATAACGGTTTTAGTGGGCTTAGCGCTTGGATCTGAAATTGATATTGAATCAATCAGAATTGGCGCCACTTTTGGAAGCGTATAACCACCAATTTGTAAACCAAAAGCTTTCGGATCAAAAACCTTATCACTGCCAACCGAAGTAAAATCTATTGTCGTTTTTACTTCAGTCCATTGTCCCGCCTTTAAGTTACCTGCAGGAAAGCCATTGGAAACCCATGACCAACCCGAGCCAAATTTCCCGTAAATATTGCCCCAAAGTGATTGCCCCTGATATTCAGCTGGTAAGTAGACGCGATAAGTGACCTCAAGTGGACGATCAAACTTAACATTACCAAATGCTGCATTATTGGCGACTATCAGGTTGGCAGTTATTTGATCCAATGTTGGCACTATTGTTAAGGCTCCATTAGCCTGCCCCACAACCGGATTCATCCAGTCAGCACTCCAGCCTTCTGAGGACGAATCAAAACCTTGAACAAATAACGGCGGCACACCCGGCAAAATACTTAAATCATCGAATTTAATCGGTGCCTTCAATGCTGCAGGTTTACCATTCGCCATCATTTGAATACCCAAGGTGGCAACCTTAGTCAGATCAAAGGCGGTAGCACCATTCATAAAATTCGCGGCATCTATATCGCCGGTTGATTTTGGCAAGGTAAAGGCCAATTTACTCCATTGATTACTGCGCAAATCAGACGCCACTACGCTACCCGCTTTTAAGGTATTGCCCTTGTCATCTTTTACATAAAGCGCAAAGCTCAACTTACCTTTTTGAACATAGTTACCAGAGTTATTGCGTTCAAATTCTGCATAAAGCTTATCGAGGAACACATGGGTAGAAACAACCGCACCACCTCTAAGGTCTAGGGGAGCTTCTAGAGCAGTCGCGTAGGCTGCACTGTCGGTTGTGGTTGACCAAGGTAAGTTGAAAGCCAAAGCCACATTACCTGCCGACTTCTCCATCACGTCTTTGTGATCAACCGGCGCGTCACCCTCTGCTGCTACACCAGACCCCACTAAATTAGTCACAATGAAAGGGACTTTTTCATTGTACAACTGTGTAGCCGCATTGATGATTTCATCACTGGTGTTCCATTTCGGGCCTTCTGCATGTACACCAAACACAAGATTTTTAGCGCTGTCTGCCGCCATCAATTCGCGTGAACGACCATTCAAAAATGCATTGAAATCTTGGCCGCAGCTCGGCGCATCAATCACCAGCGGGAACTTGAAACCTGCGGTACGGAACTTGCGAATCAGTGCTTTATAGGTATCGAGATATTCCTGATAGCCCAAGCTGTCTTGGTTGAAGATATCCATTGCGCCCCAACCGTTGGCGATATTCAGCATGATGTGGGATTGGAATCTATCCTGAACCAGTATCGGCATGAATTTTTTCAGCCAAAGTGTATCCACCGCATTTAATAAATAGGCGCTGTCTTCACTACAGGTTAACTTGTTGCCGGGCGCCGTTAAGGTCACCACGGCAACCATGCCTGATTCTGCAATTTTTGCCATCGCACCTTCAAATTGTATCTCGGTGGTATTTTCATCAAGTTGTAAACGAATGGCATTTGAACCTGCCAACTTGATTGCAGGAATACCGGCAATACGCGTTGCTGGGCTTGCTGCAAAATGATGGTTAATACCGCGCAAAAAGATAGGCTGTTTCAGCGCATCGTAAATGAGGTGTTCATCGGTAGTGATAACCACCGCATTTTCTGGCGGACGTGGGCGCGCAGAAAGATCTTCTGTGCCAGCAACCGGGCGCATAGTATCTATGTCTTTGTTGTCGCCGCCCGCTAAACCACCACCGCCGCAACCTTGCAAGAGCAATGCGCCGGTGAGGATAGCTAAAGAGCTCAACCTTTGTTTTGTAAGCGCAAGCTTCGTAGTCGAAAGCTTCGTAGTCGAAAGTTTCATAATTGAAAGTTTCATAATCTAACTCCAAATTGAATTTGTTTTTTTGCCTCCGCAGAGGCAACTATCATCAGCGGCAAAAATTCTGGGTTTATTATTTGCCGCTATAGCCATATTTATTCGTCACTAAAGTGAGAGGGTTACACCCGCTGCGTAACGGCGCTCTTGCACTGAAATGGATTGCACTTGGCCACTAAATTGAGCGTAACTTTTCTTGCTTTGCTCGGTGAGGTTGGTGCCGCTCACGAAGAAGCTTAAGTGCTCGTTAAACCAATAGCTGACCTGCAAATCCAAGTAGCTTTGCGGTTCAATCCAGTTGGCAAGCTTGACCGCTTGACCGCTGGTATTGAGGCCGGCATAACCATCAAACTCTTTGCTTTTCCAGTTGTAGGCCAAGCGCACGTTTAGGCCCGCTTTGTCGTACCAAAGAATCAAGTTTGCTTGGTCTTGCGAGTTAGATTGCAAAGGCAAGGTATTGCCTTGGAGATCTTTATCGGCAGATTCGTTTTTGGAGTAGGTGTAGTTCAGCTCAAGACCCGTGGCGCTAAGGAATGAACCCGGCAAGAAGGTAAATGGCTGCTTGTAGCCCACTTCCATACCGTAAAGCGATGAAGCGCCCACGTTTTGAGAAACCCATACGTTGCCGGTATTACCGCGATCTATACCATCGGCATCCACAAAATTGCGGCGCTCTTGGAAGTTTTGTACGGCGGTATCAATGTCGATTTTGAACAAACCAACACCCAAAATAGCGTTCTCAGTGAAATACCATTCCGCTGCTGTGTTATAGACATTGGCAGCCCAAGGTTTGATATCGATATTGCCGTTGTCGCTACCGCCACCAGTACAGGTTACGTTATCGCCCACCAACTGACCGGCACCGTTAAGTACCAATACGCGGTTGCCATTTTCATCTTTCTTCTCGCACTGAGAGAGCCACAAGCTCAAACCAGAACCCACGTTTTCCAAATTATTGCGCGTAGTGGTTTTAGACGCGCCGAAACGCACAATCACATCGTCGGTGGGGAAGAAGTTTAAGTTCACCGAAGGCAATGCCTGCACAAAGGAACGGGTTTGGGTTTCAACATCATAAACAAAGGCGAGTTTTTGATAGTCTTTAGCGCCAATGGAGTTATAGATGTCCAAGACCTCTGGCACCTTGTTGCGATCTACAGTGCGGTCGGTACTGAGGATTTGTAAGCCGATATTACCCTTGTAAGGAATACCCATAATACCGTCGGCATCATCCAAATTTACTTGGAAATAAGCCGAGGTAGAGGCCTCTTCTACACGATAGGCGTAGGCTGGGTCATCAACGGTTTTCACCGACATTTCACTATTGCCGTACAGGCGGTTCATGAATGTCAGTGGATTATCCCAAGCGGCTGGGTTAAGCGCGGATACGCCATTTTCGAAACCAGCGAAGGGACCGAAATCTTTGAATACGGTGATCGCCGGATCATCAGACCTGAAACCATTATCTTGCAGACCTGCATCGCGCAAAGTAGCGTTTTCACGGCTGTAATCGAAGTAGCGGAAATCTGGGTAGCGCTGCCAAATTTGGTTGCCGCTGTAGAGTTGGTTGCGCTTATTAATTGGAATACGTTGATCGTCATCGTAACGGCCAGTAGGCGTCACGTAGTAGAAGGCAGTGTATTCTGCATCGCGGATTGCGTGGCGAAAGCCAACATCCACGGAACTCACTATATCGCCATCAAAGTTGTAGTTTACGTCTGCACGCACTACATCCAGCGTCGCCTTGGTGTTATTACCGGTGGCATTGGCTTGATAGAGCGCTAACTTATTGGCATCTGATACATCGCCATCGTAACTAAAACTGGGGAAATCGCCGGTGTAGTCAACCGATACGCGATAAGGCGTAATCGGGTCTTTACCGTTAATGCGGTCGCCGTTGGCGTCGCGATCCTGATCCACCCACAACCAAGCAGGGCTGCCCTGCATGAGCGTGGATTGGCGATACTCTTTCTCTGCCTCAGCGTGAACAAAACGCAAGGTTGCTTTGATATTGTCTTGGTTGTCGTAGTCAACTTGTAAATTAGAGTTGAGCGCGCCAGTGCGGTTAATGCCACTGTTAGAAATAGATTGGAAATCTGGCGAGAGAGCTTCCGCCACGCGTAAGGTGTGAATTGAGCGTGTTTGTTGCACCCCGGCATCATCTATATACGAAAAATCTCCACCATCGCCAGCGATAGTTCCCGGCAATAGCGTGTTGTAAAGACCGCCTTCTGGGTTAGCCGGTTTGGGGTAACTATTGCCATTAGCATCTTTGTAGGTACCGGCGGGTGCGCTAGGTGCGCCATTCACTTGGAATGAGAAGACGTTGTCGGTACCGCCAAAACTGGCGCGCACACCTCGGTCAAACTGCTCCATGTGGGTGTAGAAAACATCGCCACGAACGGTAAAGAAATCGCCTACGGCAGCCTCAATACTGAAAGATCCGCCTTCGCGCTCACGCGTCATAAAGTTACTGCTGACGGAATAGCTGCCAGGTGCAAGATACCAATCATTCACTAAGTCGCCGTCACCATCTAAATCCAGAGGATCTGTCGGTGTACCGTTTCTTACATCCAAAAATGCAAACTGGGGGTTAACATCCATTTTGTAGTTTGCGTTGTAGCTGGATTGTTTGAATCCACCTACTGTCACGCCAAAATCGCCACCGTTATTGAAGCCCAAAAAGGCACTGATGTTGTCATCTGGCTGGCGCGTACCGGAAGTACCGTCTGCCTTAATCTCATTTTTAGAACGACTGCCCTGAGAGGCTTCTAGCTTGACACTGCCCGTAAAACCTTCTTTTAGCGATAGCGGTTTCAGGGTTTTGAGATCCACCACGCCTGAAATACCACCCGCGAGTGTGCTCGACGATTGAGACTTATAAACATCCACTCCGCGAATCATACCGGCTGGGATATCGCCATAGTTGGCACCCACATCGGTAATATTCCACGGACTTAAAAATTGTTCACCGTTTAAGGTGGTTAAGACTTGTGGCATACCGCGCACGTTGAGCGAAGTGCCTTCGTTGGCCTCTCGCTTAATTTGCACGCCGGTTACGCGTTGCAAAGAATCGGTAATGGTAGCGTCTGGCAACTTGCCAATATCTTCCGCAACGATGGAATCCACCACATTAACGTTGTTACGTTTGATATCAATGGCTTTCGCCTGCGAGGCGCGAACCCCTTTAACGATGATTTCTTCAACCGCGTCTTCAGCGGCTGGCGTTTGTTCTTGCGCATAGGTAAGCGTGCCCCATAGAGCACTACTGATAGCAAGAACCAGAGCCTTCTTTCTATTTTTTTGGATCATACTGAGCTTCCTCGTTTTATTTTTTTGTATCTTTTGTGTGAATCGTAAACAGCGATTAGCGGCACCCTAGAGACCAGCATCCGAATAGATAGGCACAGCTCGTGGGTGTATTTCAGGCAACGATCTTTATTGCTTAAATTTTGTCATTAGGTTTTTGTAACGCTTATTTTTAATTGAATATCCAGCGCAGCGCAGGGATTTCTGCCTATACATAAAACGATGAAACAGCTAACAGGTTGATTTATTTATAGTTTTAACTGATTTTTTTATTTCCATCGGCTAAACAGCTCTTTTACAAGAAAGATGCTTTAGACAAAATTATTATTTTTCACCGTTTTATCCTATAGGTAACCGATTACCTAAATGCTTATATATAGGATTTAATCTGGTTTTGCGTATGATCTTACAAAATGTAAACGATTACAACTGGATTTTCAGTAAGCTTTTGTTAATAGATTGGCGCTTCTTGGTGCAAAAATAGCATTGTGGAGCTGATTTTGCGGAAGCCACGCCAACAATGCATTACGGTTACATTGGGAGAGTGACTTGCAGACAGACATATAACAACTTCTAAAGGGAATGGGCGTAAGCGGAGTTTTTTGATTTAAAAAGATCTAGTGACGATGAGGAGGGAAAATACAAAAAGGTAGGAAGCGAGAACGAAGGCTTATATCAGCGGCAGCTGAATAAGCCTTCAATAAAGTTACTGCTCCAGCGCAGTCTCTAAGGCTTTTTTAAGGCTAGCCGAATCGGGGTCAGTGGTACTACCGAAATGCTGAATAACCTTACCGTCTTTACCAACCAAATATTTATTGAAGTTCCATTTGGGCGCACCAGACTCAGCACCTAGGTATTTGAAGAGTGTATTTGCTTCATTACCAAGTACATGTGTTGGCGCCATCATGGTGAAGGTAACGCCAAAGTTAACGAAGCAGATGCCCGCCGCTTTTTCTTCATCACTGTCTTCTTGTTTAAAGTCATCACTGGCAAAACCCACTACCACTAGACCTTTATCTTTGTATTGCTTGTGCAGCGCTTCCAAGCCTTTAAATTGTTTGGTAAAGCCGCAGTGGCTGGCGGTATTAACCACTAAGGTCACTTTGTTTTCCACGAGTTTGCACAAATCTACGGAGTCTTTCGAGTGCAGCTTGCGATATTCGCCTTGCAAATGGGGTTCGCAGGCTGCGAACGCCGTAGAGGTTAGCCCCATGGCTATGACTCCTAAAAATATACTGATGGACTTCATAACAATTCCCCAAGAATAAAGCCGGTTGAAAAACAGAGGTGAAACCGGAAAACAAAAAACCGCAATTAATACGCGGCTTTTTGGGATTTAGATGATACTAGTATTTAGCCACCGTTTAGCTAAACACTAGAACCAGAAGGATACATAAAAACGAATGACATCGGCATTTAAATTATAGAGGGGCTCTTCGCCCACCTTATAGCTTGCATCCGGCGCTTTGGTTCCAGAAAAATTCGCGTAATCACGGAAATCCTCGTAATCAATTTGCATGTGATCCCAATAGAGATTCGCGGTACTTTTTTCTATGCCGGGAATAACCCAAGGAAATTTATAAGTTAAGCCCACACCAACAGTTTTGGATGAAAAGGGGCTCAACTCTTTATCCCTAGCCATAAAGTTTTGTGCGTCTTTGTAGGGAAATAAATCGCTGTAAAAATCCGCCTCAGTCTGACTGTAGACGCGATATTTTAATTCAAGCAACAAATCTTTTTTAAAGTCGTGAATGTAGCGTAACTCGGCATTGCTGGCGGTAATGCCCCAGCTATCCGAGAAGCTGCGGTAATCCGCGCGAATAGATGCGGAATAAGGCAAATGATAAATTGCGCGCAAACTCACGGCATCGGTGTTGTGCGTTAAGGGATATTTTTCTGGCAACAATGCGCGAGCGCCATTGAGTAAGTAGGAGTAGCTGCGGTAGGGGTTGTTCAGGCAGGTCTCGCCCTCTTTCATATCGATACAGGCCTCTGTGCCTGATTCGACACTTAATTCCGCAATTAAATTTTTGGTGACGATTTGCGACAAATTAAAACGATAAGAGCGGCGATCTTTATCCAATTGAAAGCTGGGATCGGGCACGCCTTTAATATTGCGGCCTACAACATCTTGTCCAAAAGAAAACCCAAAATTCAAGGTAGTTAAATCACCAAAAAAAGTTTGGCTGACGCCAAGGCTATAGGTCTTGGCTTGGTAGTCATTTTCATCGCTGTTGGTGTAACCCAAACTGAAGCTGGTGCGATCAAACATGTAATCCACACCTACGGATTGTTGTTTGCGCTCCTCGCTATAGCGACTTGCAGATGCCAACACATCAATGGATGCACTGCTCACCATATCCACATAATAATTTGCAGATACAGAAACTTTGGTGCCAATATTTTTACGTACCAGAACTGAAGGACCTGATACTTTTATGCCGCCACCTTCATACTGATGCTCTAAAATATCGACACGTTCGTCGGGCAACACTGCAGCAAATACCGGCAACCAAACCACAGCCAAACACGCTGCAATTAAAATCCGCATACGCAGCAAAATTAACCCGCCGGCATTAATTACAACCACAGCCGCCTCCTGAACCACCATCTGCACCCTTGGCGCCTTCGCGTGCATCGTGCACGTGTGAAAGATAGGCATCTGAAACTGGGTCGCGACTAAAGCTCATAATCGGGTCTGCAATATGTTGGCGCTCATAGGGTTTTACCCAAGGTTTAACTCTGCTGCATGATGAGCATAAAAGGGTAAAGAGGGCGAGTGCAATTAACACTACTTTGGTTGCGATCATTCGCTGACAAGCTCCATAATGTACTTAACGTATTTTTTTTCGTCGCCAGCTACATAGCCTTTGTGGATGTAACGAATCTGACCCTTTTTATCAATAACAACTGTGAAGGGCATGCCCTCCACTTTATACAACTCGCTGAGTTTAGATTCAGGATCAAACAAGATGGGGTAGGTCACTTTGATTTTTTCTAATACATTTTTCGCATCGGCAGTGTCCGCGTCCACGTTAATACCGTAAAGCACAAAACCCATTTTGCCGTATTTTTTACTCATTGCATCCAACAATGGCATTTCTTCACGACATGGACCGCACCATGAGGCCCAAAAGTTCAACATGACAACTTGGCCGCGCTGTTCTGCCAAACGAATATTTTCACCGGTTGAACTTTTAAGCGTAAAGTCTGGCGCCATATCCGCGGCGAATACGGCGGTGCTGCAAAAAACTAAGGCGGCAACGGCTAGTTTTTTAACGCTTGAAAACATTGACATAAAAACCTCTTTTAAAATTTGCTTCAACTTTTGCTTGTCAAATTAGAAAAATATCGAAATTCCCAAGCGAGACTCTGGGTTGTTAATTTTTTTAGCGATACCAAACAGCTCGTGCTCAAAAGAGTAATTGCGCATGCTTAAATCCAACATCAACCAATCGGTGGCGTAAAATTTGAAGCCTGCACCTAGGTTGTAGGTGAAATAATTTTTGTCGGCAAAGTTCGTATTACCCGCACCTGCAACTAAATATACGCTGGTATTAAAATGCCATTTTTCAGACAGATAAACTTGCCCTGGTAAGAAATCATAGCCAAGTGAGATATTGTAGTAGCTGAGATCGCGCTGATCTTTAGTTAAGAGTTCAACACCCCCACTCAACAATTCATAACTGGTTTTCTCGGTTTTGCTTGTGCCGTAATTAACTTGGGCAAAAAAGTCTTCAGTAATGTGATAACTAAAGCTAACGCCCGCAACCATATTGCTGCCAAAGTCTTCCACATTGAGTACGCCGGTGTACAAACCCACTTCAAAATCTTCTGAGTCCAAGTCGGCTTCTTTAATATGGCGGCGCTCTATATCAGGCGTAATAATTTTGCCTAATTCACCATCGTTGTTTTTTTCTTTTTCATCTGCCGCAAAAACTGACGTGCTGAAGCAGGTAAGCGCACTCAACAAACTTGCGGCTAAAAGAATATGTTGAACCCGAGTTTCCATTCATTAACCTCTTGGTTTGTGTTGCGGCTGGTGAGCACGTAATCGTTGGCATATTCCGCGCGCAAAAAAAAACGACCCGTAATATGTATGTAAGCCCCTATACTGGCCTGCAGTAATTGATCTTCACGATCTTCAGCTTGCACGAGCGTGGTACTGGGCATAGTTTTTAATGTGCCTGCACCAATCCCAATAAAAGGTGAAATGCGCAAGTCAGGAAAAGGCTGGTGCAAAATTGCAAACGCAAGAATCTGACTGTCAGAATACTGCCCCGTGTTTTGCGCCAAGCGAACTTCAGCAGATAAATTTTTGGTAAATCTATAGCCCAAATTGACATTAAAAGATTGCGCACCATCAAAATCGCCAAAGGCCGTACCTAACTCAAAGCGATCCGTTAAATAATCTGCTTGTTTGGAATCTGCAAACTCCGGCGCTATGCCATCTGGTCCTAATGTTAATAAAACATCTTTACGTTTTATCCAACCTTCAATACCGCGTGCAGTTTTTATTTTTATCCAATCGGTATGCATTTTTAACAGCGTAATTGTTTCGCCGCGTTCAACCACATGAAAAATGGGATAACCGCGACCTGGGGCGTTGTGCACGTTGATAAATGCATCATTGACTGTAACTTCAATGGGCGCGTCTTTCTCAAACCAATCCAGCGACCAGAAATCAGCTGCCGATACGTTCACGCTGCCCAGAAGTGACGCAAAGCCGAGCACATAAATTCCCAGGCCTAGGCTGCGTTTACATTTCGCTATTGTTATTTTCAAAAATCGAGTCATTAAGGGCCGTTTCATCAAAAGTTACGGTCTAATCGTATCGAATGCGTTGTTATAGTACCTACCACCTATATCCAACCACTC
>DAOORH010000057.1:0-12299 GCA_035389145.1 Cellvibrio sp. | reverse complement strand
ATATTGTGATAACTCACACTAGGCGCGTATTCACCAATACTGCCTGCAGGTGCCGCTATATCTTTAGCGGAACCTATGTATTGAATAGTGTATGCGCCAGACCAAGCGCCACGTTCGAGAGTTAATTCTGCTAAGGATCGCCACTGGGTATAACTGCCGCGACCACTGGTGATTTTCCCTGCGTATTCTACTTTTTCAGCGCCATCGAATGGTACTAAGTCGTATTTAATCAAATAGGAAATATCCCAATTCAATGAGGCATTCCAGTCCGCAAGTGTGAATTGGTAGTGCGCGCTCAAATCAATGCCAGACATGTTTTCGCTAGCCGCATTGGTCTGTTGTGCTGACAGATAATTAATTTGACCTGTGGTGGCGTTGCGGGTGAATTGTGTGCTGCTGCAAAAGGGATGACTGAACTGGGGTGAGCTATAACATGCAGCTAGTTTGGTGGAGCCTTCGGCGCCGCCAATAGCATCTTCTATATCAATGTTGAAATAGTCCAAACTTAGCTGTGCTTTATCGTTCGGCTCCCAAATCACCCCTAAAGTGAAGGTGCTTGCGCTTTCTGGTTTGAGTTTAGTGTTGCCTCCTAATGTAGTCAGAATGCTGGGTGCTAATTGCTCAAAGCCAACGGGAATATTTTCGGCTTGGCAATTGCGATATAACTCAGATGTCGAGGGCAATTTATCCCAGTTGTTGCAGGGGTCTATGGCATTGAGATTTTGGTTGAAATTACCGGCAAATAATTCTGGCACATTGGGTGCGCGAAATGCGGTGGCGTAATTGGCGTGAAATTTTAATGCACTTACTACTTGCCAATCGAGCCCCAACTTATAGTTGTTCACGCCCCCAAACAAATCATATTCAGAATGGCGAATAGCGCTACTCAGTGATAATGACTCTGCCCAAGCGTGTTGTTTAAGCAGCGGTATATCTACTTCGGCGAAAGCTTCACGGGCGGTAAACTTGCCATCCGTCGATTTCTGCATATTGCTGTTTGCACTACCATTCGCTGTTCTGGGATCGGGATTAAACCAGCCATGATCAGCGCGTATTTCAATTCCGGCGGCTACCGCGATTTTACCGGCGGCTAGCTCCCACGCCTGCCCAGTTATACTGGCACTAAACCCCTTTTGTTCGTTGCCGCCGGTATCCTGAGTGGTCATCATTAAATAATCGATAACGGCGGGAGTCAGATCGCCGTAGCCCAAGTAATCCGCACAGGGGATTGCAGCACCCGGGGTATTGCTACACTTGCTGATGTTCAGCGTGTTATCCACGTGATCGAGATTGGCGATATTGGTCTCGCTATTGCTCCCCTCGTTCCGGCGGTAATCGATTGCTGCCGACCAATCCCAGTTGTCTCGTAAATTTCCCTTAAAGCCTATAACGCTATCGACGTATTCAACGTCTTGAAAAAACTCGCGTGGCCCTGCTTCCAATAAGCGGCGGCGTTGCAGTAATAAGTTTTGGCCGGTGGGATTGGTAGGGTTGCTGGCGGCAATATTGACTACACGGTTGAGCCCAATGACCCCCGGTGTTGCGAGCTGGTTGGAGTATCGTTCGCTGTAACTTAGTTCGGCAAAGGCGCTAAGCTTATCGCTCAATATCAAACTGCCGAAACCGCTCAACGCAGTGCGCTCAATAGGGTTTACAGCATTCAGATACGGGTTGCCATTGAAGTTGTGTTTTGCTGCGGAGTAGGGCTCAAAGAAATTGCCATTGCCGCCTAAGACTTGGTTGAAGTTAACTCGCTGGCCATCGGCGAGTAGTGCGCGGCCGCCAATAGTGTTGCCGCTATCAACGCAGATAAGTTGGCCGCCTGATTCACCCAACCCGCAGGGTGCACGATCCGCCATATTGACTGCACCATTGGCTGAGTGACTTAAATTAAGCATCAATGAGCCGCGTTCACCGTTGGCTCCCCAGCTCAAGTCGGCAGAGCGATTATTGCCATCGCCTTGAAAACTTTCACCCGCTCGCACTGAAGCTTCAACGCCCACAAGATCGCTGCGGGTAATAATATTTACCACGCCTGCAACGGCATCTGCACCATAAATCGCAGACGCGCCATCTTTCAATATTTCAATTCTATCGATCGTGGCGAGCGAGATACTATTGAGGTCAACCGCGGCATTCGCACCCGTACCGCCATTCGCAAGGCGGCGGCCATTAAGCAGCACGAGGGTTCGGCTTATACCGAGCCCTCGTAAATTCACGTGAGTGTTGCCGTTGCCATTTGAGGCCCAATAAGAATTGGTTTGATTGCCGGCATAGCCTGCAGAAAATGCCAAACGTTGTAAAAGTATTTCGACCGAGGTGGCACCAGAGCGTTCTATGATTTTGCGGTCAATAATATTGAGGGATCTGTTATCAGCGGTATCGGTACGCTTGATATGACTACCGGTAACAGTGACTTGAAGCAGCTCTTCAAGGCTCATATCCAGCAGCTCACGAGAATCAGCTGCATGTAGCATCGCGGGTAGCAAACACGCACAGGCAAGTGCCAATCGCAAGCAGCGGCGCTTGCGATCATTTAAATAAGAGTTGTCTATTGTAGACAAATTGGCCATTGAGTATTCCTTTAGCGATTGCGAGACAGTAAATAATGATTTTTTTAAGATCTGTCATACATGGGCGCGATTTTTGTGTTTTAAGCATAGACCAGCTCTTGCTGTAAGCAAGTGCTTACATCGTGCACTATTTTTGCGCGTGCAATGCTAAAAAATCAGGTAATAGAAATAAGAAATGATGTGAAAAGTGAAGTGGAGATGACGGGCAATTATCGATAAGTATTTTGGCTTTGAGTAGATTTTATCTGTCGTGTTTCTAGCGCCAGACAACGAGCTTTCATTTCTCTATTGAATATTTATATTCAATAGAGAAATGACTTGGACTAATTAAAAAAAGCGTTTTTTAATTCTGCATGTTGTTCAGCTTTTAAGCGCGGCCCAAATTGTGACACTACTTTACTTGCCGCCAAACTCGCAAAATCTCCTGCGGTTTTATAATCCTTACCTTGCGCTATGGCATACAAAAATGCGCCTGCAAACATATCGCCTGCACCATTAGTATCAACTGCTTTTACTTGGTTGCCTGCCACTTGAATTAGTTGATTGCCATCAAATATTAATGCGCCGTTGGCACCGCAGGTAATGGCGAAATTTTTAGCAAATTTCTTTAAGGCTTCTGCTGCGGCTGCGAGTGTTTCGGTTTGGGTGAAACCCATGGCTTCATCGCTGTTGCAAAATAAAATATCTACACCTGCGCCAATCATTTCGACTAAGCCATCGCGGAAAAATTGCACCATGGCTGGGTCAGATAAGCTGAGTGCGGTGCGGGTATTGTTAGCTTCGGCGTATTCACGCAAAGCGATAGCCGCAGCGCGACCAGTGGGAGAGGTCACTAAATAACCTTCAATATAAGCGAACTGCGATTGGGCAATAGCAGCTACATCTAATTCAGCAACGGACAGAGTTTCGCTGATGCCTAAAAAGGTGTTCATAGTGCGTTCAGCGTCAGGTGTAATCATGACCAAACATTTACCCGTAGTGCCTGCGGGTGGGGTAATGTGCGCGGGGTAGGTGACGCCAGCGGCTTTAATATCGTTGATGTAAAACTGACCATTTTCATCGTCAGCCACTTTGCAGGAATAGACGTTATTACAACCAAAATAGCTGGCTGCGATGATGGTGTTCGCTGCTGAGCCACCGCTGGCTTTTTTGGAGGCAACTAAGTGCTGCGATAAATGTGTGATAAGTTCGCGTTGGCGCGCCTCGTCCACTAAAGTCATAACGCCTTTGTCCACCTTCATTGCGGCGAGATCTGCATCGCTCAAGGTGATTTCGGTATCGACGAGGGCGGCGCCTATGCCATAAATGTGATATTGCTTGCTCATGAGGTAAACCTTGTGTGAACGAAATTTTGAGGTGGTGCATTATGCTTAAAAGGTTTAACTCGATAAAGCCTTGTTGAACCCGTAAAATGTTCTAACCCGTAAAATACGTAATTAATCTCCTGTTGGATCTCATCGATGACCAAACGTCGTTTTTTAAGTCGCGGTAAAAAGTCTCCCGGTTCTGGTTCTTTCCATATCAATTGGAAGCTGGTTCTGTTGGCGTTTTTGGCCTTTAGCCTATTGTGTGCTCTTGTGTTAGGCGTGTGGAGTTTGTATCTCGATAAGGTTGTGCGCGAAAAATTTGAAGGCAAGAAGTGGGCACTACCTGCACGCGTCTATTCGCGTCCGTTGGAGCTTTATGAAGGTTTACCGCTGACCCCTGTGTTGTTCGAGAAAGAATTGGAAGCCTTAGGGTATCGCAGTACGGCAAGCGTGACTGCATCGGGCCAGATGTCGCGCCGTGCCGCTAGCAGCCAAGAAGTTACTTATGAAATATTAACGCGCGGTTTCGATTTTTGGGATAAACGCGAAGAGCCTCAGCGTTTCACCGTGCGAATTGATAGCGGCAGAATTGCATCATTGATGGATTCTAAGGGGGCTGCATTGCCCTTGGTGCGCATGGAACCAGAAGAAATTGGCGGCATATACCCCAATAATATTGAAGACCGTGTATTAGTTAAGCTCGAGCAATTGCCACCACTCTTAGGTGAAACTTTATTAGCCGTTGAAGATAAACATTTTCTTGAACATCACGGTGTATCGCCAGAAGCTATTTTGCGGGCCATGTGGGTAAATACACGTGAAGGTGAAGTGGTTCAAGGCGGCAGCACGCTTACACAGCAATTAGTCAAAAACTTTTATCTCACCTCTGAACAAACAATGGCGCGAAAAATTCCTGAGGCCATTATGTCGGTCTTGTTGGAAGTTCATTACACCAAATCAGAAATTTTAGAAGCCTACATTAATGAAGTCTATTTGGGTCGCAGCGGCTCACGGGAAATTAATGGTTTCGGTTTGGCGGCGCAACATTATTTTCGCAAGCCAGTGCAGGAACTCAATCCACAAGAAATTGCTTTGCTTGTGGGCGTGGTGAAAGGTGCATCTTTTTATAATCCGTGGCGCAATCCTGAGCGCGCAAAAAAGCGTCGCAATCTTGTTTTAGGTGTTATGCATCAAGAAAATTTAATTAACGATAAGCAACTTAAAATCGCTCAGGCATCACCTTTAGGTTTGGCGGCAGAAACGGATAACAGTTTGATTAATTACCCGGCCTTTGTCGATTTAGTAAGACGCCAACTAAAGCAGGATTATAAAGAAGAAGATTTGCGTGCAGAAGGTTTGCGTATTTTTACGACCATTGCTCCCATGGTGCAACGCCTTGCAGAAAATGCGGTGGCAACCCGTATTGCGCGGCTTGAAAAACACTACAAAATAAAAGAACTGCAAGTGGGTATGATTGTTACTTCTGTCGGTAGTGGTGAAATTCTCGCGTTAATTGGCGATAAAAATCCGCGTTATCCTGGCTTAAATCGCGCCTTGGATGCACGCCGTCAAATCGGCTCACTGATGAAACCCTTTGTGTATTTAGCGGCACTCGATCAGCCGCAAACTTATCATCTTGGCACTCTGATTAGCGATGACCCTGTAAGTATTAAAGGTGGCGACGGCAAAATGTGGGAGCCTAAAAATGCCGACAATAAAAGCCACGGGAATATGCCGCTCTATCGTGCGTTGGCGCATTCAGAAAATCAGGCGACCGTGCGTTTAGGTATGCAGCTTACCGTTAAAGAAGTGATTAAAACGGTTAAGGCTGCAGGTTATACCGGTGATATCCCACAAGTGCCTTCTATATTAATTGGCGCGGTTGATATGTCACCGCTGGAAGTTACCGGTATCTACCACACGCTTGCAGCAGAAGGTGTTTACACACCGTTGCGGGCTATTCGCGAGGTGCTAAATGCCGAAGGTCAGCCGCTCAAACGTTACCCTATAGAATTGGATCAGCGTTTTTCTGTGCAAAGTACCTTTGAATTACAGCATGCATTGCAAGCGGTATTGCGTGAGGGAACTGGGCGTAGCGTGTACAATTCTTTCCCAGAATCTTTGCCGCTTGCGGGCAAAACCGGCACCACCAACGATCAGCGCGATAGCTGGTTTGCAGGTTTTAGCGGTGAGCATTTAGCCGTAGTGTGGGTTGGTAAAGATGACAACGCTAAAACCCCTTTAAGCGGTGCCAGCGGTGCTTTGCAAGTTTGGGCAGATTTAATGCGTCAAGTACCAACCCAAGGTGTGAATCAACAAGCACCAGAAGGTGTCAGTTTCGATTGGATAGATGCAAACACTGGCCTGCTCAGCGCAGAGCAATGCGAAGGTGCCATGTGGTTACCGCTGCATAATGATTTCAAACCTAAAGAATCGGCTGAGTGTAAAATTAAAGAAAATCTGGGTGAAGAACATTGGTGGCAAAAGATTTTTTAAGTGTTGTTATGATGAATAATTTTTGGGAAATTGTGTTGTGAAAAAAAATGTATTCAAGAAAGTTTTATTTTTGGGTGGTTTGTTTTTTGTGGTGTCGAATTTAGTCGGCTGCGCCGGCAATGTAAAACCTGAAGCTGCCCCTGTTGTTATTGAACAATCCGCCCCCGTAGCTGTGCCAGAAGTTAATGTGCCGGTGAAACCCGTAGAACCCGTTATTCCAGAAGCGGTTCCACAAACTCGTGCACCCATACCTGCAGCAAGCAGCAATGCGACGGCGAGTTTGGTGAGTCAAGCGCGCACACAGTACCAAGCAAAAAACTATCAAGGTGCTATTGCTATTGCAGAACGCGCTTTGCGAATTGATCGCCGCGCGCCCGATGTTTATTTGATTTTAGCGCAGAGCTATATGCAGTTGGCGAATACGCAAGCTGCCCTACAGTTTGTACAGCAAGGAATTCGCTTTGCGCAGGCGGGAACAGATTTGGCGCAGACTTTAATACAGGTTAGGGATTCGTTGCAGAAATAAAACGGTTATTTAATTTGTATATTCCCGCTCACCCTGAGTGCGAAGCAGTCGAAGGGGTTGTTACTTCAAATTCCTTTTTTTGATCTGTTGCCCACTCGGAGCGAGTGGGCAAACTGGTCGTCACTGATGTGCATTCAGAGCGAGGGATAGGTCTTACTTTTTCGTTTCAGTTTTATAAGAATAAATCACCAACACAAACACACCCGCCATAATCGCCATATCGGCCACGTTGAAAATACCCGTACGCAAACCGCCGATTCCCATATTCATAAAATCCACTACGCCGCCATTATTGGTAATGCGGTCATAGAGATTGCTAAAACCGCCGCTTAAGACTAATCCGCAGGCGAGGTTTTGCCATTTGTTCATGGTTTTGTCGCGGAACGCATAAATGGTAAAACCGATTAAAAATAACCCGACTAATCCGCTGAAAATAAAATTGCGAATATGTTCTGGTAAGTTGCTGCCCAAACCCAAAAATGCGCCGTGGTTGATAGAGTAGGTCAATACGAAAAAATCATTCCACCAGCTATGTGTTTCGCTCCCCATTAAGTATTTTGTAGCGAGCACTTTTGTCCATTGGTCGATGGCGATAGAAATGAGAGAAGTTCCGCCTATTAAAAGAAGCTTTTGTTTCATTACACTTTTCCTGATAGCGCCATAAAAATTCCGGCGGCAATTAATACAAGGCCTGAAAGGGCGTTAAACCAAATTTGATGTTTAGGTGTTTGTAGCCAGCGCATAATAGTGTTGCCTGCTATGGCATAAATAAACATCCACATTAAATCTATAGCTAAAAAATTCAGTGTTAATACTAAAAATTGCGGTGCCAAAGGTTTTTGGTATGCAATAAATTGTGGAAATAATGCGCCAAAATAAATTAACCCCTTTGGGTTACTCAAAGCGATAAAGAATGAATTCCACCACAGCGATTTGGTTGAATCCAAACGTGCAGTGAATTGCGTCCGCTCAAACACAACAGGCGTACGCATAATTTGCACACCTAAAAACACTAAGTAAGCGGCGCCACCCCATTTTATAGCATTAAATAAAATATCATTTTGGGCAATGATCAGCCCTAACCCCAAGGCTGACAGCACTACTAAACACAGATTGCCTGCACTTGCACCCAGCATGCCCACCAATGCTTTGCTCAAACCCAAACGCCCACCGTTAGTCATACAAGAGAGCATGACCGGGCCAGGGCTGGCAGACACAATAAAGGTAATCGACAAAAATAGGCTGAAGTTTGTAATCGGCATTCAGGTGTTCTCAATCAAGGCGGCTATCTTAGTCGAGCCACTTGTTGTGAGCCAGTATAAGTTGGGGTATTTGCAGGTAGGTTTTGGATTCTCTTCTATACTCAGTGCATTCTTATCAAATGACTAATGCATTCTTACAAATAAAAAGGTGGCATATGAAAAACGATAGCATTGCACGAGCGGTAAAAATTTTAGAAGAGTTATTGGTGGGGCTTGATGTAGCCTATTGGGAGGCTAGCAGCATAGATCGTAAAGATTTTTTCTATGATCTTATTTGTGCCATTCACTCAGAGCTTTCTGAGATTGGTAAGTTGAGTGTGCAAGATCATGATCTGGTCTATGAGCCTATTACTGCCGAATTCCGCGCGGCACGTACTAAGTTGAGTAAACTGCGAAAGATGTTGGATGAGTTTGTATTGCGTTCCGGCACTGCTGCTCGCCTTGAAACCCTTATTAACGAAGCTGTATCGCTACCAACTCGCTAGGGAGTTCTTCAAAAAGGCACTTTTTATAGCTTTTTCAAATGAGTTTGTGAGCTTTATCTCAAAACAATGTAAAAAAGTTATTTTGCAGACTGGCAATTTTATGATTTGCGCCAATACTTAAGTTACTGATGAATGCATTGAGTTGCTCGTAGTATCAGGTGGGTTTATTTACCCAGTTGGAATTCCCCTTTATTTTGTACTCTAGTATGGTCTTGGCCGGTGCTCTTATGAACACCGGCTTTTTTATTGCATGAAATTTATGACTTAGGGTTTGGTAGGGTATTTCTCTGCCCACGTTTTGTATTTCTCAAGAATTTTATTTGCTGCAGTTGAATACCACGCATAGCCTTTGCGACGCTCTTCAGAAACCTGCGCGACCGAGTAATAGATGGAGCCGTCGCGATCACCAAAAATCGGCTTGTTAGTCCCTATCTCATAAAAACGTGACCACATTGGCGGCGCTTCAGAATCTGGCTGCAAAGCTAAATCTGTGCGCGACCAGCGCTGACCAAGAACTTTATTTTCTGTAAACCATTTGGCGGCAGCGTGTACGGCTTTAATCGTATCCGCATCGGGCTTATCTATGTCCATTAAAAAGCTCATGATATGCGCGCTTTCGTTACTTGATAAGGACGCCATTTCAAAGTTGCGGGCTTTGACGGGGGCGAGCGTCACCCGGTCGTGTTGCGCGCCCCAAATAGTCAGTTGGCCGTTGGTTACCACTTGAGTTTTCTTAATGCACGCCAAACCTTTTTCATAAGTGGCTTGTGTTTGCTTGCGCAATTTTTTGGAGGTAAATGAAAACTCGCTTTTGCCTGTATTGATGTTGTAGAGCAATTCCATGAGTTGTTTCATCAAATTATCGTTGTAGGTGATGTGATCGTGATAGCCACCTACGATGGGATAATTTTGCGGCCAACCGCCGTTGGGGTATTGCGCATCCACGATTAATTTCACGCCGCGCTCAAACGCAGAGAGATAAACTTTGTTCTTAGTGACCCTATAGGCCTGCGCTAAAAGTTGTAATTGGGTGCTGGTGGCGTTGTTATCGAAGGTGGGAACGTAATTTTCTTCTACGCCAAACGCTTGGCCTTTTTGGCGAGCAGTTTTGCTCATGTCCGTGCGTTTAGACCAGCCGCCAGACGGGGTTTGGAAAGAAAGAATAATACCCATAATGCGCTCGCCTTCGGCGCTTTTGAACCATTCATCTGCCTGCTTTGGTTCAAAGCCAAACTCTTTGGTGTACTCGGGTAATTTGGGTTCGCTTAAACCCAGCGCTTTAACTTCAGCGGCAAGCGCGGCTTTATCTAAGGCTTTCAATTGTTCAGATTTAGCACTGTAAGCATGCCACTCTGCGTTCTCGAGCATAACGTTTTTGGAGAGTTCTTCACCCGTAGCAGCGAATGCCGCCGAGCTTAGAAATATTAACCCACTAAGCATAACTTTCAGCTTGGCGAGTGGTAAAAAATGCAAGTTGATACTCATAACAATCACCCGTCGGTTTGTTGTAATTTTTGATGTGTCTTCTGCGGCTAAGCCTTTGTATATTCAAATTTTGCTAGCACAGATTTTTTGGTGGTGACCGAGTGATGAATCCTTTCTGAGTTTATTGCCGATAGTGTTTTTTGTATGTCAGTTAAAACTATTTTCTTCGCTGGGGAAAATTCCCGCTTTTACATCCGCAACATATTTTTGCATGGCACCGGGAATATCATTGGTTTCCAGCAAAAAATTTTTAGAGAATTTTGGTGGTTGCTCGGTTAAGCCGAGAATATCGTTGATTACCAACACCTGCGCATTCGTATCTTTGCCCGCGCCAATGCCAATGGTGGGGATACTAATTTCGCGCGTGATTTGTGCGGCGAGTGCAGCGGGTATGCATTCCATCAACAATAAATCTGCGCCAGCGTCGGCGAGTAATTTTGCATCGGTGAGTAATTTATCGGCTTGGGCTTGATCGCGGCCTTGCACGCGGAAGCCGCCAAATTTATTGACGGATTGCGGCGTTAAACCTATGTGTGCGCACACCGGAATTCCACGATCAGATAGCATGCGAACTGTTTCTGCCAACCACTCGCCGCCTTCCAGTTTCACCATATGCGCACCGGCTTGCATAATGCGCGCGCAATTACGCAAAGCATCTTCCGGCGTGGCGTAAGTCATAAAAGGTAAATCGCCCATAATCAGGGATTTTTTATTGCCCCGCGCCACCGCTTCTACGTGGTAAATCATATGTTCCATAGTGACGGGAATAGTGCTGTCGTAGCCGAGCACAGTCATGCCTAAGGAATCGCCGACCAATACCACTTCAACACCACAGCGCTGCGCCATGGCGGCCATATGGGCGTCATAGAGCGAAATCACCACAAACTTTTCGCCAGTGCCTTTTAGTTTATGCAGCGTATTAATCGTAACGGCTTTGGTGAGTGCACTGTTGGTGGTTGAGGTGCTGTTGGTAATGGTTCCGTAGGGCATAGTGAGATCATCTTTTGGGTGCTGCAAACTTATGCAGTGAATGCGGTTTGGGAAAGTATGGAGCTAAAAGTATGGTGCAAACCGCAAAAATCACAACATAGGCGTTGGGTTGTAATAGTGGCGGCCACTTTTAATGGTGAGGATATATTCCACCAACTGCTTAAAGTGCTCGCGGTTTTGTGCGAGGTTTAAATCCTTGGCATTGACGATGAGCAGCGGTGCGCCGTCGTAATAATGGAAAAACTCAGTGTAAGCATCGTTAAGTGCTTTTAGGTATTCATTGCTGATGTATTGCTCGCTAGCAATACCGCGCAGACGAATGCGGTCGGCAAGCACATCCAAAGGTGCTTGCAGGTAAATCACTAAATCTGGGCGCGGAGCGTCGATCAAAAGCTTGTCATAGACTTGACGATAAATATTCAATTCATCGTCATCCAATGTGACACGCGCAAAAAGTTGGTCTTTTTCAATCAAAAAATCGGCGATGCGTACAGGTTCAAAGATATCGCTCTGACGCAGGCTTTGGAGCTGCTTGGCGCGTTGGAACAAAAAGAATAATTGTGTGGGCAGCGCGGTGGATTTGGGGTCTTTATAAAAGCGCTCCAGAAATGGATTTTCTTCTGGCTGCTCCAACAACATATCGTAATTAAACAAGTTGGCGATGTTGCGCGCGAGGGTGGTTTTCCCTACGCCTATACAGCCCTCTACCGCGATATAGCGCGGCAGAGTGGTGTTGGTTAAATCCAGAGATAAATCTTCAAACATGGGGTTCACAGCCAACTCCTGATGCGCATTCAAGGGCGCTCGTTATTCTATGGGTGCCAGCCCATCGCGCGGGCATTGAGCAATAAGTTGTTGCAGGCTTGTACCATCGGGTAAGCGCAGCTCTGGGGCAATATCAGCCAAGGGGTAGAGTACAAAGTTGCGCTGAGTCAGATAGGGGTGAGGCACCTTGAGGCGCTCGCTATCAATCGTTTGCTGATCCAACAGCAAGATATCCAAATCCAGCGTGCGTGGCCCCCAGTGCTCAATACGCACTCGCTGATGGCGCTGCTCGATGGCTTGTAGGGCATCGAGTAGGGCAAGTGGTGTTAAGGATGTTTCCAGCATTGCAGCGGCGTTGATGTAATCAGGCTGATCCCCGGGGCCGACAGGAGCGCTGCGGTAAAACGGAG
>DAOORH010000056.1:0-12320 GCA_035389145.1 Cellvibrio sp. | reverse complement strand
ATCGTTGAGCGGTGTGGTGGCCTTGGCCATAATTGAGCTCCTCTGTTTCATGTATTCCAAGTATTTCTCAAAAAAGCTTGGAATACAACGTGGAATACGTAGGTTATGGGAAGGTGTGAGACGTTGAGGGATATTGTTGGATGCTAAGTTGCTGATTTTTCTGAATTTTAGGCATAAAAAAAGACGTCCTGAGACGTCTTTAGTTTTAATTTTGGTGGAGGCGGGGGGAGTTGAACCCCCGTCCGTCAGCACTCTATCCGCAGCTCTACATGTTTAGAACCGCCTATTGATTTAACCTCTTACAGCCCAGCGGGCGGGACGAAAGAAGCGATCCTGATAATTTTTAGCTGATCCACCCCAGGCAGGCTTCACGGCGATCCAGTTCTATATGACGGGCTTTAACGCGGTACTGGCACCTTGTTATAGACCGCTAGTGGCGTACCACTAGAAGTGCTTTCAAAAGCTGCTTACGCAGCTAATTGGGCACCGTAGTTGTCATCATTGGCAACTGTATAGTTTGCAGCTTTGGATTAACGTGATTGGCTACCATCACGACATGCACCTTGGACTTTGTTACCAGCGTCGAATCCATATCGCCCCCGATCGCTAAGCTTGTGAGCTGTTCTTGCGAACGCTACTCATAAACTAGCGAGTGGCGGCATTCTACCCTCATTCGCCGCAGTGATCGAGACTTAATTTCCTCGGTCACTGCGCCTATCACTTAATCGCGATAAGGGGTGATGGTTTGAATACTGCCATCCGCATTGTGAGTCAGTGGGGTCATCTTCACTGAACGCAAATGGGTGATGCCTTTTGAAAGTACTGAATCGTGATAGAACAAGTACCACTGGCCTTGGTATTCGGCGATTGAATGGTGCGTAGTCCAGCCGATCACGGGCTCCATAATGCGGCCACCATAGGTGAAGGGGCCGTAAGGGTTGTCGCCGGTGGCATAACACAAGAAGTGCGTGTTGCCGGTGGAGTAGGAGAAGTAATACTTACCGTTGTATTTGTGCATCCACGAAGCTTCAAAGAAGCGACGGTCATGATCGCCAGCTAAGATTGCCTTGCCGTTTTCGTCGAGGATTTGAAGCTCGCGCGGGGTTTCGGCTAGCTCTTTCATGTCATCGCTTAAGCGCGCAACGATTGGGCCGAGTGCTGGCTCATTGTCTGCTGGCTCACCGCGATTCGCATCATATTGATTGCCACGGTAATTTTGCAGTTGGCCGCCCCAAATACCGCCAAAGTACATGTAGTAACTGCCGTCGTTATCTTCAAATACTGCTGGGTCGATGGTGTAGCTGCCTTTAATGGCTTCAGGTTCGGCTTTGAACGGGCCAACCGGTGAGTCGCCAACCGCTACGCCGATTTGGAAAATACCATCTGGGCGTTTTGCGGGGAAATATAAATAATATTTTCCGTTTTTGTGTGCAGCATCGGGTGCCCACATTTGGCGTTCGGCCCAAGCAACATCTTTTACGTGCAGAGCAACGCCATTATCCACAGCTGCGCTAGTCGGTGAATCCAGAGAGATTACGTGGTAATCCTCCATCCCAAAATGATCGCCGTTGTCGTTGAATGGAATGCCCGCTTCAATATCGTGTGATGGATAAATATAAAGCTTACCGTTGAACACATGCGCCGAGGGGTCGGCGGTGTAAATGTGTTCTACCAGTGGTTGTGAAATGGCGCGGGCTTTTAAATCCGCGACTACTTCGGGTGCTAAACACTCTTCAGACATAAAATTTTCTCTCTACTTCTTTTGTTCAGGTTAATTCAAATTTTACTGAGCAGCTGCTTTTCTACGCTCATTCAATTCGGTTTCAATTTGGGTTTCCTTGGTTTTGTTGATGCGATAAAAATAGAGGCATGCAACAGCCATAAAGAACGGAATTGAGGCATAAATACTGATGACTGCTTTAGTGCCTTCAATGGCTTCTGGCGATTGAACCGCAAGCGATGCATCGTAATTGTAGTAGGCCAAAATAGCCGCTAATAAAGAACCACCAATCGTAATACCAGCTTTCAAGCCTACGAGCATGGCCGAGAAAATAATGGCGGTTGCACGGCGATTATTTTTCCATTCAGAGTAGTCAGCAACATCCGCAACCATTGCCCACAGTAAAGGAACGGTTACACCGTAAGCTAAACCATGGAGTATGTTGGCGATGTAGCAGAGGCCGATAGCATCTTTCGGGAAATAATTGAACACCAGTAGGAAAATGGTTGAGATAAACAAGCCCACACCAAAGGTGTTGCGTTTACCAAATCGATCAGCAATCGATTTAGAAAAGAAAATACCAATAATTTGCATAATAATGCTGCAGGCACTAAATAAACTAAAAGCAGAGGTAGCTGGGTCTTTGGGCCATTCGAAATGGTTAAAGCCAAGAGATGCAAAAAATGACGTTAGGCCCTGAATAAAACTATTGAAACCAATATTTTCCAAAAACGCTACAAGTGCGGCTTCATCAAGATAGTTTGAGAAGTAGTAAATGTAAGCGCCGCCCTTAAGAGCCAAATTAATAAACACAAGCACAGTAACGATAAGCATGATTAGCCAAGGCAGGTTATTGAGCAAATCTTGGATATCTTGAGCAACAGTCGTTTTTTCTTTGTTAATCGGCAGAATTCTTTCCTTGGTGGTAAGGAAAGTAATAATGAAACAAACAATTCCCATGCTGGCAAATAAGATTAATGCGTTTTGGAAGCCTACGGTTTTATCACCATCGCCTAACATTAATGCCAAAGGTAATAGCAATACTTGAATGATGAATTGCGCGCACATTACCGCCACAAAGCGGTAGGCTGATAAGCTGTTTCGTTCTTTCATATCACCTGTAAGTACGCCGCTAAGTGCGGAGTAGGGCAGGTTATTGGCAGCATAAACGGCAAGTAACAATAGATAAGTTACAAAGGCGTAAATTATTTTGCCCTGAGGGGATATGTCTGGAGTACTAAACGCTAATAACGCAAGTATGCCGAATGGAATTGCAGTCCATAAAACCCAAGGGCGAAATTTACCCCAACGTGTTTGAGTTCTATCGGCAATGAAACCCATTACCGGGGTGAAAATAAATGCGCTGATTAAGCCTGCAACCAGCATGATGACTGAAGCTGCGCCGGCGGAGATACCATATACATCGGTATAAAAGAACGCCGGAAAGGTTACTAGCATTTGGAAAATGAGATTGGCCGCGAAATCGCCAAGGCTGTAGCCAACTTTCTCGGTGACGGACAGCTTTTGAGAGGGTGCATGAGTGGTTGCTTGAGTCATTTTGGTTATATCTTCTTATGTGGTGGGAAATCTACTTTAACGAAATTGGCTGAAAAGAGCACTTGTTTCTATTTTTGCTAATAAAAAGTCGCAAAAATCAACAAAAACCCAGTCAGTAAATGTGTCGCCTAGGGTCGCCCAAAGGTACCTTATAGTCAAGTGGCATATAACATCTATTTCGCGCTCGGCATCCATGACTTGCGCGGCTTGGTTGTATCTTGCCCCAAGCACAAATCTTTCAAGCTGGGGCACATCAGGATAATTGTGATGGGTAGGTTATAAGGTCAAATGCCGCTACTCCAAAAACACATCACTCGCTGTATTGGAACCTCAGAAATCCTGAGGTATTCCCCTCAAATATTCAATTGGATTCACAGAACCAGCGCGCTCATAGTGGTTGACGTAAACCCTGCCTAATTGACTCGGTAGGGTTATAGCTCACCTCTTGATGTGGAGAATCACTTTATGATTGCAAAAAAATATACCCCCTTGGTGTTTTCGTTTTTTATGGCTCTCTTGATGTCAGGCATCATGTCGTTGGTTATCAGCCTTTTTAATCTCGGATGGGTGGATGGCATTCTTGAGCGCTGGTTACACGCTTGGTTATTCGCATTTTCGGTTGCCTTACCCACCATCATTGGGGTTACTCCTTTGGTACGGCAGCTAGTTGCTAAAGTGGTCAGCGAGTAGGAGTGGACACTATGCAAAACCTAAATGACCTGCTGCCGGCAATTTTGATAATTGGAGTAGGTGCAACACTGGTGATGGATATTTGGGCGCTATTTTTACAGCGGGTAATGGCGATACCTTCACTGAGTTATTGTCTGGTGGGCCGTTGGGTGGGGCATATGCCCAGGGGTGTTTTTTACCACGCTAAAATTACTGCGGCGGAAGCGCGGCCCGGTGAGTGTGCTCTCGGTTGGAGTGTGCATTATCTGGTTGGAATAATTTACGCGGGCTTTTTGGTGTTGCCCTATCAGGGTGCTTGGCTAGACTGGTTAAGCTATAGCACGCTACAGGCCATCTGGGTAGCATTGGCGTTGGGTATGGCGACGGTGGTGTTTCCTTTTTTGGTTATGCAGCCCGCGTTGGGTTTCGGGTTGGCGGCATCCAAAAATCCTGATCCGGTGCGTGCTCGAATAAAAACCTTGCTGACTCACATTGTCTTTGGCGTTGGCCTTTGCGTTGCAGGATACATCTACAAACTTCTGTTAGCTCTTGTGCAATAACTTTTTAAGGGATAGTGCGCATGGAAATTTATCAGTTAAAAACATTTGTAACTATCGCGCGCGAGGGCACGATTACACGTGCTGCGGATATTCTTTGCCTGAGCCAGCCGGCAGTGAGCGCACATATCAAGGCGCTGGAAGATGAAATTGGCTTTTCGCTATTTGAACGAAACGCGCGGGGAATGAGTTTGTCTTCGCAGGGAAGTAAACTCTTGTTAACGGCAGAGCGCTTGCTGGGGCTGCATCGTGAGTTGGTGGCGCAGGCAAAGCAAATACGCCGAGGTGCCGGTGGCCAAATTCGGTTGGGTTCTAATCGTGCGCCCAGCGCTTTATTGTTAGGAAAACTGCTCAGCCAAATTGCGGAAAATCTTCCTGATGTAGATGTTCATTTGCAGTACGGCAGTTCAATAGAAATTGAGAGAGCGATTATCAATGCTGAGCTGGATGCAGGGTTTTTCTCTGATTCGGGAACTGAGTCTGATGAGTTGCTGAAGATTAAAGTCGATAGTTTTGGCGTATACCTCGCGGCGCCACTCGGATGGGTGGATAGTCCTGCCAACCCCGACTGGGATGCCTTGGCTAAAATGCCTTGGATTTGCCCTGCACCCCAGAGTTGTTGCGGAAATGTTGCGGAAGAATTATTTCTTCAGCATAAATTTCGGCCAGCAAAGCAAATTGATGTGGATCACGAAAAAGTCACACGCAGCCTGATTGCGGGTGGAGTGGGGCTGGGGTTGCTTCATGCAGATACCGCGCTGGATGCGAGTGAAAAATGCGAGCTGGTATTGTTGGGGGGCGAGCAACGAAAAGTTCCTGTGTATTTTTCGGTAAAAGCAGCGCGGCTACAGGAGCCCCTGATTGCCGCAGTACTTGAACAAATAAACCTATTGCTCAATTAAAAATGATGGTCGTGCATTAGACACTCAAATACTTTTGCACCAAGCCATCATTTAGCTCGGCGATGGGGCCTGTGGCAACCACACTACCTTTTTCCATGATGAAAAAGTCATCCGCTACGCGACGTGCAAAAGGTAGCTTTTGTTCAACTAGCAAAACAGTTAAACCAAGCTCGCGATTGAGCTTGCGGATCACATCGCCGATATCTCGAACGATATTAGGCTGAATGCCTTCGGTGGGTTCGTCCAAAATTAATAATTTTGGGTCGAGCACCAATGCGCGGCCAATGGCGAGTTGCTGTTGTTGCCCGCCGGATAAATCGCCACCGCGTCTGGATTTCATTTCCTTTAATACAGGAAAGAGCTCATAAATTTGAGTGGGGATAGTTTTTAATTTATCGCTGCGTGCACCCAAAGAGATTTTTAAATTTTCTTCTACTGTGAGCAGCGGGAAAATTTCGCGGCCTTGGGGCACAAAACCTATACCGGCGCGAGCACGAGCTTCGGTAGAAAGTTTGTTGATGTTGTTGCCGTTGAATTCAATAACACCATCGCGCACCGGCAAAATGCCGGTGATGCATTTAAGTAGTGTTGTTTTGCCTACGCCATTGCGGCCAATTAAGCAGCCGCAGGTACCTTCTTTAAGGTTTAGCGAGAGATCCCACAGAATATGGCTTTGGCCGTAGTATTGATTGATATTTTTTATCTGCAGCACAGTGACTATTCCCCTAAATATACTTCAATCACTTTTGGATCATTTTGTACTTGATCCATAGTGCCTTCGGTTAACACTGAGCCTTGGTGCAACACGGTGACTTTGCGCGCAATTGAGCGGACAAACTTCATATCGTGTTCCACTACTATCACTGAGTGTTTACCTGCGAGTGATAATAAAAGCTCTGCCGTTTTTTCGGTCTCTTCGCCAGTCATGCCTGCAACAGGTTCGTCAACTAAGAGTACGCGTGGGCTTTGCATTAGCAACATGCCAATTTCTAACCACTGCTTTTGGCCGTGGGAAAGTGCGCCCGCATTTTTGTGGCGCAATTCTTTTAGGCCGATTTGTATGAGCACTTCATCAATGCGAAATTTCTGTGCGCCATTGAGGGCTTTAGTGAGCGTCCACCACACAGCTTTGTTAGACGCTGTTGCCAGCTCTAAGTTTTCATAAACCGTGAGCGCTTCAAAAATAGTAGGCTTTTGAAATTTACGGCCAATACCGCCACGGGCAATTTGATGTTCGGATAGCTCCAATAAATTAATTTGCTGTCCAAAGTAAACCGTACCTGCATCGGGTTTGGTTTTACCGGTAATCACATCCATCATGGTGGTTTTGCCCGCGCCATTGGGGCCAATAATGCAGCGCAATTCGCCTTCATCTACATATAGGTTTAAATTGTTAAGTGCACGGAAACCATCAAAGCTAACAGTAATACCTTCAACATATAAAATCGTGCGCTTGCTGGTATCCACTGGCGCACCAAAGTTATCTACTTCTGAACCAAAGCCGTTGAGTACCTTGCTGAAGTCTGGGTCTTTAACGGGTAGTGCTTGTTTTGCTTGGGCAAGAATATTCATAATTATTTTGCCTCCGCAGATTTGATGTCTGCTGTGCTTTCATCTCGAGTTTTTTCTGCAGTTGATTCGGCTTCAAGAGTTTCCTCTATAAGAGATTCGTGCGCAGATTCAGATTTTTTTGGGCGATTAAATAATCCCACTAAGCCTTTGGGTAAAACCAACGTCACAATCACAAAAAGTGCACCCAGTGCGAACAACCAAGTTTCAGGTGAGAAAGAGGTAAATAATGTTTTACCGTAGTTAACCGTGAACGCGCCGACAATTGCACCAAACAAGGTGCCGCGCCCACCCGTGGCAACCCACACAACCTGCTCAATGGAGTTAAGTGGTGAGAATTCGCCAGGGTTAATAATACCTACTTGCGGAACGTAAAGTGCGCCAGCAATACCAGCGAGCATGGATGAGAAAACAAATATCCAGAGTTTGTAAGATTCCACTTTATAACCGCAAAAACGTGTGCGGCTTTCAGCATCGCGAATTGAAACTACAATGCGGCCAAAGCGCGAAGTTACAATATAGCGACAGGCAATGTAAGCCGTTATGAGTACAAAACCTGAGCATAAAAACAAGGCGATACGTGTAGTATCTGCAGCAATTGGCTGACCTAAAATATCTTTAAAATCTGTTAAGCCGTTATTGCCACCAAAGCCCATTTCATTGCGGAAGAAAGCGAGCATTAAGGCGTAAGTTAATGCTTGGGTGATGATAGAAAAGTAAACACCGGTAACACGCGAGCGAAATGCTAACCAACCAAAAACAAAGGCGAGCAAACCGGGAACAACAATTACCATTAGCATCGCAAATGCAAACGAATCAAACCCCAACCAATACCAAGGCAAATGATCCCAATTTAAAAACACCATAAAATCTGGCAACTCTGGGTTGCCGTATTGGCCGCGCGCGCCTATCTGACGCATTAAATACATGCCCATGGCGTAACCACCAAGCGTAAAAAATGCACCTTGGCCGAGCGATAAAATTCCGCAATAACCCCAAATTAAATCAATGGATAAAGCAAGCAGGGCGTAGCATAAAAATTTACCGAGCAGCGTTACGGTAAACGTAGAAACATGAAATGCTGAAGATGTAGGTACAGCAAGATTTAAGATAGGAATTATGACCATGGCCGCAGCGATAAGCGCCAACACAATAGCCCCACCACGATCATTTAATAATAAGCGTTTTATTAGCATGCAATTCTCTCGAAATATTTCAATCTATATTCAATGCGACCGTAGGTTGGTGCTGAGCGCAGCGATGCCCAACACAACCATCTTCCAGCGAAAACCGAAAATACAAATTAAATGAAGTTAATCCGCCGCCGCCCGGCCTTTTTGCGGGAACATACCCTTGGGTTTTTTCTGAATAAATAAAATCAGTAGCACCAACACCAACACTTTGGCGAGCACTGCACCCGCATAGGGTTCTAAAAATTTATTGATAATGCCCAAGCCCATGGCGCCAACCAGTGTTCCCCACAAGTTGCCCACGCCGCCGAACACCACCACCATAAACGAATCGATAATATATGCTTGGCCAAGATTGGGGCCTACGTTAGTCAATTGCGAAAGCGCAACGCCCGCAACACCGGCAATGCCAGAACCTAGCCCAAAAGTAAGAGCGTCCACCCAGCTGGCGCGAACACCTACGGCGCGTGCCATGGTTCTGTTTTGCGATACTGCGCGAACTTTTAAACCGAGTGAGGTTTTCTTCAAGATCGTTAAGAGCATGAAGAAAATTAAAATCGCAAATATTAAAATATATAAACGGTTGTAAGTAATAGAGAGTACGGGGTTAATGGTGAGCGAGCCGCTCATCCATTCTGGCAAACTTACAGCACGGTTGAGCGGGGAAAAAATACTGCGTGCTGCTTGTTGCAGTACCAAACTTAAACCAAAAGTGGCGAGCAAAGTCTCCAGTGGTCTGCCGTATAAGAAACGAATGACTCCGCGCTCAATGGCAACACCTACTGCGCCTGCGACTATAAATGCGGTGGGTACAGCAATGAGTAAGCTGTATGAAATATGGTTGGGGAATAGTTGTTGAATAACCCAAGTGCAATAAGCGCCAATCATCATAAGCTCGCCGTGGGCCATATTAATTACGCCCATAACCCCAAAGGTAATGGCAAGGCCGATAGCCGATAACAAAAGTACAGAGCCTAAGCTCAAACCAAAGAAAATAGTTTCACATAAGCGATAGTAGCTAATGATGCTTTCAATGGATTTAAGTGCAGAAATAGCGGTGTTTCTAACAGCTTCGCTTTCATCGCTGGTGGATGTTTCGGTGAGCGCGCTACGCGCTTCTGGCTCTAATGAACCGCGTAAACTGTCTACCGCCGCTATACGGATTTTTTCATCGGGATTTTTAAGCTCAAAGAGTGCAAGTGCAATATCCATTGCAGATCTAATATTTTTAACGCTTTCAGTTTTAGCTTGTTCTTCTAAGAGAGCAGCGCTATCTGCATCTAAGCCATCATTTAATAAACGTTTTACGGCACCTAGACGAACGGCTTCATCTTGGCTGCTGAGATTTAGTTGTGCCGATAAGCTGCGCAGCTGATTGCGCAGGCTATTGTTCACAGGAATTTTTTTGAAATTGCTGATATCGCTGGTAATAGCGCTTTGTGCTACGGCATCTACAAAGTTTCCGGTTTCATCTTTAATAACAACTTTTTTTGATTCGCTATCGGCATAAAGATTACCTTGCTCAAGTGCGGCTATGATCACTGTGCTGCGCGGGTCTTTTAATAGTGCAATTTGTTTAACGGTATCGCCGCGTTCAGAGAGGCTGCCTGTTGCTAATTGCTCAACAAGACCCGCTAAGTCTAGGGGTGTTGTTACGGCGGCTTCTGTTTCTGTTTGTGCAAAGCTGCTGGCTGTACTTATGCATAGAAGCACAAAGGTACAAAAAAGCACAAACATTGCGGTAAAGCTTTTAAAAAAACGTGAGATAAACATCATCATCTTGTGCTCAAAAAATAACAGGCTTTTGAATTTATATTATCCAAGGGGAAAGCCCCTCCTCACTAACGTTACTCTAGCTCTAGTGAGGAGGGTTTCGTATTACTTAGTTGCAGCACCTAAACATTTTTTGGTTTTGGTGTTGTAGTTACCGCACTTCAAAGTAATCCAATCAGATTCCAAATCTTTGCTGCCTTCAAGGTAGTCAGACCATGCATCGCCTGGAACTAATGGGGTTGAAGATACAGTTAGGAATTGGCCATCTTCTTGAATTTCACCAATAAGAACAGGTTTGGTGATGTGGTGGTTTGGCAACATTTTGCTCACGCCGCCAGTCAAGTTTGGTTGCTCAAGACCAACAATTGCTTCAGTCACTTTATTGGTGTCAGTAGTGCCAGCTTTTTGAACAGCTTTAACCCACATATTGAAGCCAATGTAAGTCGCTTCCATTGGATCGTTGGTAACGCGTTTTGGATCTTTAATGTAGGCTTTCCACTTAGCAATAAACTCTTTGTTCGCTGCAGATTCACTGCTCATGAAGTAGTTCCATGCCGCCAAGTGACCAACCAATGGTTTAGCATCTAGGCCAGAAAGTTCTTCTTCGCCCACAGAGAAAGCAACAACAGGAATATCGGTTGCGCTAACTTTTTGGTTGCCTAGTTCGCGATAAAAAGGAACGTTAGCATCGCCGTTAATGGTAGAAACCACTGCGGTTTTTTTGCCGGCAGAACCAAATTTCTTAATGTCAGACACAATGTTTTGCCAATCGGAATGACCGAAGGGTGTGTAGTTAATCATAATGTCTTCTTTCTTAACGCCTTTTGCCATCAAGTAAGCTTCAAGAATTTTGTTGGTGGTACGTGGGTAAACATAGTCAGTACCTGCAAGTACCCAACGCTTTACCTTACCTTCTTTCATTAAGTAGTCAACAGCAGGAATTGCTTGTTGGTTTGGTGCGGCACCAGTGTAGAAAACGTTTTTAGACGATTCTTCACCTTCGTATTGCACTGGGTAGAAAAGAATACCGTTTAATTCTTCAATTACTGGCAGTACAGATTTACGTGAAACCGAAGTCCAGCAACCGAAAATAACAGAAACTTTATCTTTCTCGATTAATTGGCGAGTTTTTTCAGCAAATAATGGCCAGTTAGATGCAGGGTCAACTACAACAGGTTCTAATTTCTTGCCGAGCAAGCCGCCTTTTTTGTTTTGCTCTTCAATCAACATTAACACTGTGTCTTTCAGTGTGGTTTCTGAAATCGCCATAGTGCCTGACAGTGAATGCAATACACCGACTTTAATGGTGTCTGCAGCTTGTGCACTGAATGATGCGATAGTTAAGCCGGCGGCGATACCGAGTGCCCCGACGTGTTTTGCTATTAATTTTAGCTTCATGGGTGTTCTCCGTTGTAATGCTCAGTAGGGTTAGTTAAAAAGTAACTTTCTAATACAGCCTTGGTTCTAATACAGCGTTAGTTTGAGTAATTAAATTCACTCGATTGCTTCCGGTCTTGCCGGTGATATCTCTAGAACTCTAGGAGTTGTTCGATTGATCACCTTCTATTTATAAGCAACAAAAGCTTTCTTCCCTGTGCGACCTTTAGGCCGTTTTGTTGCAATTTTCAAAAAACTTAATCATCTGCTTGCATTTTCTTGGCTTCGTAAAGCATGTGTAGCGTAATTTTTCTTACTTCTGATTTGCTTGCTTCAATATGTGTTTTTAAATAGCTTTTTACGTCTTCAGCACGTCTTTCAATAATGGTGCGCAGAATTTTCGCGTGTTCATCATAAGTGGCTTCAACGCGTGCCTTCTGGGTGAAATCTATCCGGCGAACAATGCGCAACCGTTCAGTAATATCGTGATGAATACGTGCCATTTCGGCATTGCCAGTGGCTTCTACTAATTGCTCGTGAAAGCGTTCGTCCAATCCGGCAACAGTCGGGCCGTCTTCTAATCTGTCTTCAGGCTTCACTAGCCAAATACGTTTTAAATCTTCCAGATTTGGCGCGGGTTCCATTTCACATAACTTTTTGACGGCGGCTAGTTCAAGCACAATTCGTACGTCGTAAAGCTGTTCAAACTGGTTGAAGTCAAAGGGTTTAACTTGCCAGCCACTGCGAAAGGAAACATCCACAAAACCTTCGCGCTGTAAGCGTGTGAGTGCTTCGCGTACGGGAGTGCGGCTGGCCTCTACACGTTCAGCAATTTCGTTTTCGCTAAAACGGTCGCCCGGCAGCAAACGAAAGGTAAAAATGTCCTGCTTAAGCTGCTGATAAATGCGCTCCGTTAAATTAAGGCGCGGCTCTTCAACTTTTTTCTTTTTTTCAGTTTTAATTAATTTCATAACATCATCCGAGTATTTGGGGAGTACGTGCTCCC
>DAOORH010000055.1:0-12360 GCA_035389145.1 Cellvibrio sp. | reverse complement strand
CGTGATGAGAAAATCAGCGAATTACTGGAAGAATATGGCCGAAGTGGTGTGCCTTTGTACCTTTGGTTCCCTGCCAAGCGCGTTGGCAAGGCCGATGTTTTACCGCAGTTACTAACCCCTGACTTAGTGATTGAAACTATAAAAGCTAATAAATAGAGCTTTTATAAGACGTTAGCAGATTTTTAAGAATTATAGCCACACGTTAAAAGAAGTTACCGTATCTTGCCTCTAAAAAGCAGGAAAGATGCGGTAACAGGTCACTAAAATTCCACTTTTCACCCCGCAAACAATTACAGCAAGTAACAATTTCTGCAAACTTGCAGCGAATTTCAGCAATTTAAATTAATTTCGCACTCATCGTGGACATAATTTATTTTTTGCGGCAAACTCCCGCCACTTTTTTGAAATCCGATGAAACTTGTGCCGACCCCCTGTGGTCAAACAGCCCGTTCGTAGCTGTTCACAACAATAGGACTCACTATGGCAACAATTCTGGTACTTCACGGCCCCAATCTCAACATGCTCGGCCTGCGTGAACCCGGCATCTACGGCGCCGCCACTTTAGAGACCATTAACCAGCAACTCACCCACTTATGTTTGGATGCTGGACACCATATTCAAACTCTGCAAAGCAATGCTGAATACGAATTAATTGATCGCATCCACGATGCGCGCAAAGAAGGTGTGGATTTTATTATTTTCAATCCTGCCGCCTTCACCCATACCAGCGTCGCCCTGCGCGATGCCATTTTGTCGGTCAACATTCCGTTTATTGAAGTTCACTTATCTAACGTGCACAAGCGCGAAGCGTTCCGTCATCACTCATTTTTTTCCGACATCGCCCAAGGCGTTATCTGCGGCTTCGGCCCAGACAGTTATAAATTGGCCATGCAGGCTGCATTTTCGTTACTTAAAAACTAATACCTAAAATTCAATAATTTCTACTTAAAAACTCAATGCAAAAGAGGATCCTATGGATATTCGCAAAATTAAAAAACTCATCGAACTGCTTGAAGAATCTAACATCGGTGAATTAGAAATCAAAGAAGGCGAAGAGTCTGTACGCATTGCCCGCAACAGCGGCACTGTTCAATATGTAAATGCACCTATGCAAGGTTATGCACCAGCTCCGGCACAACAAGCTGCCGCTCCAGCGCCAGCCGCTGCACCTGTTGCTGCCGCTCCGGTAGCCGCTGCTGCGCCAACCGGCCACAGCATCAAATCGCCGATGGTAGGCACCTACTACGGCGCACCAGCACCAGGCTCACCAAACTTTATTGAAGTGGGCAAAGCTGTAAAAGTGGGCGACGTAATTTGTATTATCGAAGCCATGAAAATGATGAACCAAATCCAAGCCGATAAAGCCGGCGTTATCGAAGCCATTTTGGTACAAGACGGCAACCCCGTTGAGTTCGATCAGCCATTAGTGATTATTGCCTAAGATTTTTTCCGGCTTAACAGCTAACTGCTGAGGACTTGGTTTATGTTTAAAAAAATTCTAATCGCTAACCGTGGCGAAATTGCACTCCGTATTTTGCGCGCCTGCAAAGAAATGGGTATTCAAACGGTTGCCGTGCACTCGCTGGTTGATCGCGATTTAAAACACGTTCGCCTTGCCGATGAAGCCGTTTGTATCGGCCCAAACCCATCGCCAAAAAGTTATTTGAATGTACCCTCCATTATCGCCGCCATGGAAATTACCGATGCCGAAGCTGTTCACCCTGGTTACGGTTTCCTAGCGGAAAACGCAGACTTCGCTGAGCGCGTACAAAAAAGTGGCTTCACGTTTATCGGCCCAGATCCAGATGTTATCCGCATGATGGGCGATAAAGTTGAAGCGATTAAGGCGATGAAAAAAGCTGGCGTTCCAACCGTACCCGGCTCAGACGGTGCGTTACCAAACCCAGCTGACGAGCCAGAAAAATGCTTGGAAATCGCTGAGCGTATTGGCTTCCCCATTATCATTAAAGCTGCTGCTGGTGGTGGTGGTCGCGGTATGCGTGTAGTACACGATGCCGAAGCACTGATCAGCTCCATTCAAATCACCCAAGCCGAAGCCAAAGCTGCCTTTGGTGACGATACGGTTTACATGGAAAAATTCCTGCAAAACCCACGTCACGTTGAAGTGCAAATATTGTCAGACGGCCAAGGTCACGCAATTCATTTGGGCGACCGCGATTGTTCACTGCAACGCCGTCACCAAAAAGTATTGGAAGAAGCGCCTGCACCTGGGATTCCACAAGAAGTTCGCGAAGCGACTTACGCCGCCTGCGTAAAAGCCTGTATCGATATTGGTTACAAAGGTGCGGGCACTTTCGAATTCCTGTACGAAAATAACCGTTTCTACTTTATCGAAATGAATACCCGCATTCAGGTTGAGCACCCAGTTTCTGAAATGGTGACTGGTATTGATTTAATCAAAGAACAAATCCGTGTGTGTTCAGGCTTGCCGCTTACCATCAAGCAATCAGACATTATTATTCGCGGCCATTCATTTGAATGTCGTATCAATGCTGAAGATCCAAAAACCTTTATGCCCTGCCCCGGCTTGGTAAAAGGTTTCCACGCACCCGGCGGTTTGGGTGTGCGCGTGGATTCACATTTGTATAACGGCTATACAGTTCCGCCCAACTACGATTCAATGATCGCCAAAATTATTACCTTTGGTGATACCCGCGAAATCGCGCTGGATCGTATGCGCCAAGCATTGGATGAAACTATTGTGGACGGCATTAAAACCAATATTCCATTGCAACAAATGTTGGTGCGCGATCCTGAGTTCCGTAAAGGCGGCGTAAATATTCATTACCTAGAAAAGAAATTAGGTAGCGAACACTAAGCAATACTATGAGCGGCACTCGTGCTGCTCATTGAAAACATACCCCAATGTTTTTTACATTGGGGTATTTTCATTTTAAAGCTAGCAATTTATTTTTAAACCCAAAGGAGATATTTAAGAATGAGCACATTTAAAACTCGCCAAGCAAACATTAACGATATAGAAAAAGTTGCGGTATTGTTTGATGCCTACCGCCAATTTTACGAACAAGAACCTAATCTTGAGTTTGCGGCACGCTTTATCGGCGATCGATTGAATAATAACGAATCGATTATTTTTATCGCCGAAGATGAAACGCAAAATGCCTTGGGCTTCTGCCAAATTTATCCCAGCTTTTGTTCAGTCATAGCGGCGCCCATCTATACGCTTTCTGACTTATTTGTATCACCCAGCGCACGCAAATCTGGTTTAGGTAAACTTTTGTTAGAACAAGCACGCGAACATGCGCAAGCGAATGGTATTCCTCGTATGGATTTAACCACCGCCAAAACCAATTTAACTGCGCAATCACTGTATGAATCATTAGGCTGGGTACGCGATGACGTTTACTACGCGTACAATAAAAGCGTTTAATTTTATTTCTTTTACTGACTAATGGATTTAAAGGGGAATCGTCATCCTCGCACAGCGGGGATCCAGCTCTTAAAAAGCTCTTGCAGAAAAATCAAAAGCCGGATCCCAGCAACACGAGGATGACGACTCCCGTTAGTATCAAAATTAACTGTAAGCACTTAAAAGTTTCAAAACTCCCGAGAAATAAACCATGCCTTGGCTCCAATTAAAAATTATCGCTCCGCGCCGTTATGTAGAATCCCTTGAAGATTCTTTACTTGCCTGTGGCGCTGCATCAGTCACCTTTGAAGACAATGCTGACCAGCCAATTCTTGAGCCCGGCTTAGGCGAAACACCTCTCTGGGACAATGTGAAAATCACTGGTTTGTTTGATGCAGAGATCGACACAACAAAAACCATTGCTATTGCTGAAAGAAAATTTGGTAACAAGCTTCCAGAATTCAAATGGGAGCAATTAGAAGATAAAGACTGGGAACGCGAGTGGATGGAAAACTACCACGCCATTCGCTGTGGTGATCGCTTGTGGATTTGCCCAAGCTGGCAACAACCGCCAGAGCCCGACAAAGTAAATTTAATGCTCGACCCCGGCCTCGCATTCGGTACCGGCACGCACCCAACCACCTTTATGTGCATGCAATGGATCGATCAACAAGATTTTACCGGTTTGGATATTGTGGATTATGGCTGCGGCTCAGGTATTTTAGGCATCGCTACTTTATTGATGGGCGCCAAAAAAGTAATAGGTGTGGATATAGACCCACAGGCTTTGCTCGCTACTACGGAAAATGCAAAGCGCAATAAACTACCGGAAGATGCCATGCCGGTGTTTTTACCCAAAGACACACCCAGCTTCATGGCCGACATTATGCTCGCCAATATCCTCGCTGGCCCCTTGGCTGAATTAGCGCCCGCACTTAACGCCATGACCAAAGTCGGAGGCAAGATTTGCCTTTCTGGTATTTTGGCGATTCAGGCCGAAGCCGTAAAAGCGGCCTATGCACAGTGGTTTGAGTTTGATCCGCTCGCTACGCAAGAAGAATGGGTGCGCATTACCGGAACAAAAGTGCGCGAATAAGCAATTTAGCTCCCGCATTTGGCATACAAATGCGGGAAGCTTAACACTCCACGATAAGAACAATTTACCGCGCCAAAGCGAAAGGCTACACTCACAGCAAGATCAATAAGGAACATCCACCGCTATGACCCAGATGGTTACCCGCTGCCCTAAATGCGCAACTGCTTTTCGCATCACCAGTACCCAGCTTGAGTCAGCCAAGGGCGCTGTGCGTTGCGGCTCCTGTTTACATATTTTTAAAGCGCAAGATTTTCTGGTAAAGAGCCCCGCACCGGAAACAGCAGCTCAAACTACTAAGACAACAGCCGCAATTGCAGCAAAAGCTGAAGCCCCAAAAATTGAAGCACCCAAAATTGAAGAGCCAAAACCAGAAGTTGTAAAACCAGCACCAGTAATAGTGCCCAAAATCGAAAAACCAGAAGCCATTGCGCCAGCTCAAGAACCCATTGCACCCAAAGTGCCTGAGCCAGAAAAAATGGTATCAGCCAAACTTGGCATTGATAAAGCCAAAGCGCTAGAAGACGAAGATGACGTTCTCATCAGCGATGATATGGACAAGGTCGATGAAAAAGCCTCAACTTATGAGTTTGATGGCTTTATGGATGTAGACCTACAACCCAAACAAACAGTCTCGTTGTTTGAGCGCGAAATCCGCTACGATGAACTCAAAGATAATGACGATGAACAGGGTACTGATGAGTCTTGGGCTGAAGACTTATTAGATGATGATGAAGAAACCCTTCACCAACTCAAAAAAACTCCGCCGCCGATAGAGCCTGCTGCGGAAACTGAAAGCGAGCGCGAAACTTCAACAGCAGAAACCACCCTCTTTAAAGAGTCAGAAACTGGCTATTCAGGCCCTATTTTCAGCCTCATCAGCGACACCGCCGACGAAACTGGAACCGAATCGGAATACAAAGAACATCCAAATGAGCATGCCTTTAGCGAAGCGTTCTTGACAGCGACCAGCGCAGTTGAAGCTGCACCAGCAACCAGCGAATCATCTGAGTTTGCCGCCTCGCTCTTTGAAGCTGAAACAGGTAGCGACGAGCAAGAAGAAAAGGCCCCCAGCAAGCGCCCCGTCAAATCGCCCAAAATGCGCGCATTTGACACCTCGCGTGCGGCACTACTCATGAATATCATGCCTGCACCCGTTGAGTTCACGGCTAAACGCATGCGCCGCTGGTATCAACAGAAGCTATGGCCAACCTTGTCCATACTTATGGCAGCCTTGCTTTTCTTTCAGGTCGCTTACTTTAAGTTTGATTACTTCAGCCGTGTAGAACCTACTCGCACAGCTTACTTATTTATGTGCCCGCTCCTTGGTTGTGACGTGCCGCCGCTGGTGGACATCATGGAAATTGAAACAACCAATTTGATTGTGCGCAACCACCCTAAAGTTGGCGAGGCACTCTTGGTGGATGCCATATTGATTAACAAGGCACCTTTCGAGCAACCATTTCCAGATTTGATTTTGTCTTTTAGCAAGCTCGATGAAACGCCCGTTGCCAGCCGACGTTTTACGCCAAAAGAGTACTTAGGCGGAGAGCTGGCAGGCATGAAATATATCCCTGAGCGCCAACCAGTACATATCGCACTAGAAATTGCCGACCCAGGCCCAGAGGCGGTGAATTACACGCTTTCGGCTCACTAGCCAGAGACGCATTTAGTGCACCAAATTGCAACCCCTTAAAACATCTTTTTAGCTCAAAAAAACGCCAATATTTGGCGTTTTTTCGTTTTCAATCTGCCCCTGAACGGTTATCATGGCGCCCCTTTTACGCAGGTGCAGAAACGTCTTTTACACTTGCGCTTGCTCATACCAGGAGCATTTAATGTTCCGTATCGGACCCTATCATATTGAAAGTAAAGTTATTCTTGCCCCTATGGCAGGCGTGACGGATCGGCCTTTTCGCCAACTTTGTCGGCGGCTAGGCGCAGGACTGGTAGTGTCGGAAATGGTTACCTCCAACTCGGAGTTATGGGGCACGCGCAAAAGTAGTCTGCGCTTGGATCACACCGGCGAAACCGAGCCCATTGCGGTTCAAATTGCCGGAGGCGACCCAGAAATGATGGCGGAAGCAGCGCGTTTAAACGTTGCTAACGGCGCCCAAATTATTGATATCAATATGGGCTGCCCCGCTAAAAAAGTGTGTAAAAAAGCCGCTGGCTCAGCCTTGTTAAAAGATGAACAGCTAGTCGCTAATATTCTGCAATCCGTAGTAGCTGCAGTCGATGTACCGGTAACCCTCAAGTTCCGTACCGGCTGGAGCACCGAAGAACGCAATGCCTTGCGCATAGCGCGAATTGCAGAGGATGCGGGCATAAGTGCCCTCGCCTTACACGGCCGAACCCGCGCATGCGCGTTCACCGGTGAGGCAGAGTACGACACCATCGCCGCCGTGGTGCAAGCTGTTGATATTCCCGTGTTTTGTAACGGCGATATAGATTCAGCGCGCAAAGCAAAGGCGGTGTTAGATCACACCCAAGCGGCAGCGGTGATGATCGGTCGTGCAGCCCAAGGACGCCCGTGGATATTCCGCGAGATTGAGCACTACCTGCGTACAGGTGAAGAATTACCCGAACCTTCTCTCCATGAAGTGAGAGAAATTTTAAGCAGCCATCTGCGCGAACTGTACCGTTTCTACGGTGAATTCATGGGGCCGCGAATCGCTCGCAAACACGCGAGTTGGTATTTGCAAACTGTCCCAAATAGCGAAGTATTTCGCAAAGAATTCAACAAACTGGAAACGGCTCAAGCGCAAGACGATAGCGTACAAGATTTTTTTGAGCAGCTGATAAAGAAAGAGGAAATAGCCGCATGAACACTGCAACTTTTATGACCCAACCGATTAACACCAACGCCACTGCTACCAACGGGCAAAACTTTAACCAAGCCGCACAGCAACAATCATTGCGCGCTTGTGTTGAGCAAGCAATGGAAAATTATTTCAAACATTTAGATGGCCAATCGGTTAGCGATGTTTACGAAATGGTAATGGCTGAGGTTGAAGCACCTATGCTTGAAATCGTGTTGAAATACACGCGTCACAACCAAACTCGCGCTGCACAAGTATTGGGTTTAAACCGTGGCACTTTGCGTAAAAAGTTAAAGCAATACGGCTTACTGTAATTATCGCGGGCGACATTATCGCCACATATAAAAAAGGGGTGGCAATTCGTTTCCACCCCTTTTTTGTTTTTAAGATTTCCATTTCACTTCTTCGTTTAGGGAGACTCTCGCATGAGCAACGCAACTGATCTTGTAGCAGTAAAACGCGCGCTGATTAGCGTTTCAGATAAAACCGGTATTGTTGAATTCGCGCAGGCGCTTAATGCGCAAGGCGTAGAAATTTTATCCACCGGCGGCACCTTTAAATTATTGACTGAAAACAAGATTCCTGCGATTGAAGTCTCTGACTACACCGGCTTCCCGGAAATGATGGATGGCCGCGTAAAAACCTTACACCCCAAAATTCACGGCGGTATTCTTGCACGCCGCGGTATTGATAATGCCGTGATGCAAGAACACGGCATCAACAATATCGATATGGTGGTAGTAAACCTCTACCCCTTCGAAAAAACCGTCGCCAATAAAGATTGTTCATTAGAAGACGCCGTAGAAAATATTGATATCGGTGGCCCAACCATGGTTCGCGCTGCGGCAAAAAATCACGCACATGTGAATATTGTTGTTAACGCTTCTGACTACGCAAAAATTTTAGCTGAATTAAACGCTAACAATGGCGCGACATCTTTAAAGACCCGTTTTGATTTAGCCATTAAAGCCTACGAGCACACCGCCGCTTATGACGGTGCTATCGCCAATTATTTTGGTCGTATGGTTGAAGGTGGCAGCGCTGATTTCCCGCGCACCTTCAACACTCAATTTATCAAAGCGCAAGAAATGCGCTACGGTGAAAACCCACATCAAAAAGCCGCGTTCTATGTGGAAAAGAATCCACAAGAAGTGGGTATTGCTTCTGCAAAACAATTGCAAGGTAAAGAGCTTTCTTACAACAACGTTGCCGATACAGATGCAGCATTGGAAACCGTAAAAACCTTTAGCGAGCCAGCATGCGTTATTGTTAAACACGCGAACCCGTGCGGTGTTGCTGTTGCAGAATCCATTAAACACGCATATGACTTAGCTTACTCAACTGATAGCGAATCAGCTTTCGGTGGCATCATTGCATTCAACCGCGAATTGGATGCTGAAACCGCTAAAGCGATTGTTGAGCGTCAATTTGTTGAAGTTATTATTGCTCCAAGTATTTCTGCTGAAGCGATCGAAATTGTGAAAACCAAACAAAATGTTCGCTTATTGGCAACCGGCGAATGGGCCACTGCTAACAAGAACGGTGTAAAAGTTAAAGGCTTGGATTACAAAAGAGTGAATGGCGGCTTGTTAGTACAAGATCGCGACGACGGCATCATCACTGAAAGCGATTTAAAAATCGTGACCAAGCGCGCACCTACTGCAGCAGAAATTCAGGATTTGTTGTTCGCCTGGAAAGTCGCCAAGTTTGTGAAATCTAACGCAATTATTTACGCAAAAAACAAACACACCATCGGTGTTGGCGCTGGCCAAATGAGCCGCGTAAATTCTGCGCGTATCGCAGCCATTAAAGCGGAACATGCAGGTTTGCAAGTTGCTGGTTCAGTGATGGCTTCTGATGCATTCTTCCCCTTCCGCGATGGTATTGATAACGCAGCCAACGTTGGTATTGCCGCAGTCATTCAACCAGGCGGTTCAATGCGCGATGAAGAAGTTATTGCCGCAGCCGATGAACACGGCATGGCGATGGTGTTTACCGGTATGCGTCACTTTAGGCATTAATTATTCTTCGTGACTTTGTAGGTTGGTGGTGAGCTTGCGAACCCCAACAGTGGTTACGGATACATAGTCATGTTGGGGTTCGGTCCTCACCCCAACCTACGCAAACGACACATAAAGATAGAAAATTTATGAACATATTAATCATCGGCAGCGGCGGCCGCGAACACGCCCTCGCGTGGAAAGCTGCACAAAGCAAACAAGTTGAAAAAGTATTTGTTGCACCCGGCAATGCGGGTACGGCACTTGAAGCAAGCGTTGAAAATGTCGCCATTGATATTTTAGATTTCGCCAAGCTCGCTGAATTTGTACAAAACAACGGTGTGGGTTTAACCATCATTGGCCCAGAAGTTCCATTAGTCGCCGGCGTGGTTGATTATTTTAATGAGCGCAAACTGCCCTGCTTCGGCCCCACTAAAGGTGCTGCGCAATTGGAAGGCTCTAAAGCCTTTACCAAAGACTTTTTAGCGCGCCACAAAATCCCTACTGGCGATTACCAAAACTTCACTGAAGTTGAACCTGCACTCGCTTACCTTCGCGAGAAAGGTGCTCCTATCGTAATCAAAGCCGATGGTCTTGCTGCAGGCAAAGGCGTAATCGTTGCGGAAACTTTACAGCAAGCAGAAGACGCTGTGCGCGATATGCTTTCTGGTAATGCCTTTGGCGATGCCGGTTGCCGCGTAGTGATCGAAGAATTTTTAGCCGGCGAAGAAGCCAGCTTTATTGTGATGGTAGATGGTAAAAATATTCTACCCATGGCCACCAGCCAAGATCACAAACGCGTTGGCGATGGCGACACTGGTCCCAACACTGGCGGTATGGGTGCTTACTCACCAGCCCCCGTTGTAACGCAAGAAATTCACGACCGCGTTATTAAAGAAATTATTCGCCCCACAGTTGACGGTATGGCCGCTGAAGGAAATACCTATACCGGTTTTCTGTATGCAGGCTTGATGATTAGCGATGCAGGTGTACCCAAAATCATTGAATACAATTGCCGCTTTGGCGACCCTGAAACCCAACCGATTATGTTGCGCCTGCAATCTGATTTGGTAGAACTTTGTTTAGCCGCGCTTAAAGGCGATTTGGATAAAGTTACTGCCGAATGGGATTCACGTGCATCTATCGGCGTTGTACTCGCTGCAGGTGGCTACCCAGATGCCTACAACAAAGGCGATGTCATTTCTGGTTTGCCCACTACTGAAGTTGCAGGCCAAAAAGTATTTCACGCAGGTACGGCATCAAAAGATGGCAATACAGTAACCAATGGCGGCCGCGTACTTTGCGCAACAGCCTTAGGTAATAGCGTGCTGGAAGCGCAACAAACGGCATACGAACTTGCTAAAAAGATCAGCTGGAACGGCATGTTTTATCGTAAGGATATTGCTTACCGTGCAATCGCGCGTGAGCAAGCGAAGTAATCGTTTTAGATCCTTACCCCCTCAACAACTAGCCCGTAAAGAACAAGGCATTTTGCAGGACTTCAAGCCTGTATTTGAGCCTTGCTGTTTACGGGCTAGTTGCTTTTCTGCTCAAAATATTACGTTTATCACCTTTTAATCTTTTTATAGTATAAAAGTATTAATGCCTATCGTTCTGTGTAATTATCCTGCTCAGCTGATGCGTGAGTATTAAATACGCACCGCACCCGCTAAAAAATCGGCAAACACATCGGCTCATTATTGACCGGTAAGACTAAGATTTAAGGAGACTAATAACGATGATCACAACTCTGCATAAAACCCATTTTAACCGCTTGGCCAGCGCCTTTGTTCTGGGCGTAGCGGCACTCGGCTGTAGCTTGGCAACATCCGTTTTCGCACAAAATGATGTAATGACCCCCATTGCGGTTCCCGCGCAGCCAACCGCTATCGAGCTAGGTACCGGCGAACTACCCGGTGCAACGGTTAAGGAATCTTGGCATACGCAATACGGCAGCACTTTTGTGCGCAACGTTACCGTAGCGACCTTAACACCCTTTTTTCCAGCAACAGGTAAAGCGACAGGCGCTGCCGTCATAGTCGCGCCCGGCGGTGGTTTTCGCACACTCTCAATGAGCAACGAAGGTTGGGATGTTGCAAAGGCGCTTGCCGACAAAGGCATAACGGCGTTCGTTCTCAAATATCGCCTTAAGCAAACGCCCGCCACCATGGCTGATTTTGAGCGCTCAATGGCCGAAATGTTTTCGGGCGCCGCTCGCGCTAATCGCCCTCTTGCACAACAAGACCCTGCGGTAGAATTCGCAGCGCAAATTGCAGATGCACGCGCGGCTTTTGCATTGGTGCGCAAGCGTGCCAAAGAATGGCAAGTTGATGCTGATCGCGTAGGTATGATCGGTTTCTCTGCAGGTGCAATGCTTACGATTTCGACCACACTGTATGGCAAAGACGCAAAACCAGCGTTCATCGGCGATATCTATGGCCCATTAGCCAAAGTTGATGTGCCCGCAGACGCACCACCACTCTTTATCGGTTTAGCCGCAGACGATCCATTCTTTGCGAATGCAGGATATGGATTGATTGATAGTTGGCGCGCCGCTAAACGCCCAGTGGAATTCCACTTGTTTGAACAAGGTGGACACGGCTTTGGTATGTACCCAAAAACGACGACCAGCACAGGTTGGTTCGATAGCTTTATTCGCTGGCTCGACATGCATGGTTATTTGAAGCCAAAAGCTTAATTAAAAAATGCTTGTTGTAAAAAAGGCGATGCATTTCTGCATCGCCTTTTTTATTGTCTAAACAATAACTTTTTAACTTACCAATTCCAGTTAAGACCCAACTTCACTGTACGAGTTGAACCCGTAATGCTGTTATTAGGCTTACCAAAGTTTGCAGGTAGATCTTCGCCCGCACCACCAAACCAGTTTTCATATCCATCGTGATTGAACGTATTAAACAAGTTCAATACATCCAAGCGAACAGTCATGTTACTGTCTTGCACCCAAGTACCGGTTTGAATTGTTTTACTGAAAGCAATATCAAATGTTTTATAGGTAAATGCGCCTTTTGGTACGAAGGTATTAAATCTACATGC
>DAOORH010000054.1:0-12376 GCA_035389145.1 Cellvibrio sp. | reverse complement strand
ATACTGAATATGGCTAGAAATAAATAAGGCGGTGATTATAGAGGCTGTACTGCTTACTGGGTATAAATATCTTTGGAGGCGCGGTTATGAAAAATTTAACAACTTCTTATCAAGCAAAAGCATTAGGCTATCAAGAAAATCCGCAGGAATATCTACTGGAAATAGAAGATGACAGCTCAGTCTCGGCGCTGTCGCAAGGCGTCTATCACCAAGTGGATGATTGGGTTGCGCTGGAGTTAACGGCGGAACAGATGCTGAGCAATGAGGTTGGCACTCTAAGCACCTATGTTGCTGGTGATGCCGAACAAATGTGGGCTGCGATTAAAGATAGCCTTCTCCCCTACGAATTAGCCGCTGGGCATTTCTTGCTGCGCGCGGCTGACCCCACTCAAGTTGAATGGCTGCAAGGTCATTGGTGGAATGGCCAAGAAGGGCCGCAACACTAATCCTTACATTTTTATCATCACATTTATGATAAATATAACTATTCTTGTTTAACCGCGGCACTCTAGCTAGTCGCGGTTTTGTCTTTTTTACAAACCACTTATTTTTCATTAGAAAACTAATAAACGTTATTTGGCGGTGAGCTAGCTATGTTTAAATCCCTTGTTTGCCGGCATCTTGGCCGGTTGAGCGTGTGTCTTACCTTGAGTTTTTTTGTGTCTGGAGCCTTTGCTGTCGTGACTGATTTACCGCAATCCCCCCTGTATTTGTGGGCTGAAAAGCCTCTGGTTAGCCCTGACCGCGAAGTGTTTAAAGATCAGCGTATCTATTATGTTGATAACCCCAGTATGAAACCCTTTTGGCCTGATCCGGCAATCGCAAACGGCACTGCGGTAGTGATTTTTGCGGGCGGTGGTTATGTGCGTTTGGCGATTGATAATGAAGGCTATGATCTCGCTCGCTGGTTGAACACCCGTGGCGTTACCGCCTTTGTAGTTAAGTACCGTATGAAGGAATACGGCTTCCCTGCGCCTTTATTAGATGGCCAACGTGCGGTGCGCTTGGTGCGTAAAAGCGCTAAAGACTGGGGTTTAGACCCCAATAAAGTCGGTGTAATTGGCTTCTCGGCGGGCGGCCATTTGGCGGCGAGCGTGACCGCGCGCTTTGATTTTATCGCCGATAAGGCTGATCCGTTATTGTCGATCAGTGCGCGCCCAGATTTTGCGGTTTTGGGGTATCCGGTGATCAGTTTTGAAGGTGAGTCTGCGCACTCTGGCTCACGTAAATCGCTCTTGGGTGAAAACCCAGATCCAGTATTGGTACACGAAAACTCATTGCAATTTCAGGTGAATGCAACCGTGCCCCCGGTATTTATGTTTCATGGCGTTGCCGATCAATCGGTGCCGGTTGCCAACAGTTTGGTGTTCTTCAATGAAGTGCTGAAGTACAACAAACAATCGGAATTGCATCTTTATCAAAGCAATATTCACGGTGTGGGCATGGTCCAAGGGCAGGGCACTATTTCCAGCTGGACGCAAGCGCTGGAGTTGTGGATGAAGCAAAACAGTTGGATTAAATAGCAAGCCAATACCGTTTGGGTATTCGCAGATTGATAGCTTCACGCGAGCGGATTATGTCTATGGTACGCAATGTTTTAATAACGCCTGCTAGTCAAACGGCTTCTCGACAATTGGTTGCGCAACAAAAGTTGGTCGCTATGTTTCGGCAGTTGCCGAACGTGCTGATTTTTACCTTTGTTGCTACCTCTGCGTTAGCGCTCTATTTTTATGATCATATTATGGAGCGCGAGTGGCACCTATGGTTGTGGTGGGGGGCTATGCAGCTAGTTAACCTAGTTCGCTTGGTCGGCTTGCTGTGGTGGCGCCGTTTTGCGGTGCATCCATTGGTTAATCCGCAGCGGGTTATGTGTTGGTTTGCTGTGGGGTCTTTGGCCGCTGGTGTTTTGTGGGCGAGTTTCAGCATTGCCTATTTTGCATCGGCAACCCAGCCCCAGCGCTTGGTTATATCGCTGGTAATGTCCACTATCGCCGCCGGTAGCGTAAATGTGTTGGCGCTCATGCCTTGGGTTAATCGCCTGTTTATTGCCTTGCTCATTAGCCCTTTGGTGGTGCTATTTGCACAATCGGGCGCTATGGATGATTTAGTGGTTGCAGGTTTGGGCGTGGTGTTATTTATCGGCTTGACCGGTTTTTCCCGCGTATCCGGTGATAATTTGCTCGGCTCACTACTGGCGACAGAAGACCACAACAGCAAAATAGCGACTGTCTTTGCTCAACGCGATGAGTTGATGAAAGCCAAGGATGAGCTTGAAGCGCGGGTTATGCGGCAGATTAGCGCCTTGCAAACTGAAGTTGAATTAAAGGAGCGCTATGCGCAGGAGCTGGAGAAAATTGCCAGCCGCGATGCGCTCACGGGTTTACTTAATCGCACGGGTTTTGATGAGCAGTTGCGACAAATGCTAGGGCGAGCTCGCATTAAGCAAGAAGTGGTTGGCTTGATGGCTATCGAGATTTTGCACTTTGATGTGATCGAGTTGCAGGGCAGCGCTGTGAGTGACCAAGTGCTACTTGCATTGGCCGATCGACTACAGAATTTTTTGTCGATAAAGGCATTAACGGCTTCTTGGGGTGGGGCTGAATTTTACGTGGCTATCGCAGAGGCGGATATTAAGGCCAGCGAAACGTCTTACTGGAACCATTACGCCGCGCTACTGCAGAATGTATTGCAGCAGCCTATCGCCACCGATGCGGGTGCTATTTGTGTGGATGCCCTGATAGGCATTACCCGCTACCCTGATTTGGCGAGCAATAATGAATTGATGTTCTACCAATCCGCCGCCGCTAAACATGGCTTGCGTAAATTGGGTGTTGGAGGAATTAAAGCGTTTGACCCCAATCTCGATACATCGCTCAAAGAGCGCCATCACCTACGCCAAGCACTGCACAAAGCCATCGACGAAAACTCGTTGACCTTGGCATTTCAGCCCTTGGTTCCTAGCGCCAAATCCCATCCCTATAAAATGGAAGCGCTTTTGCGTTGGGATAATGCGGAATTTGGGCCGGTATCGCCCGCAGTGTTTATTCCTATCGCCGAAGAGAGTGGTTTGATAGTGTCGCTGGGGCGCTGGGTGCTCAACACCGCCTGCGCTGCCGCTGCCAACTGGCCGAATAATTGTGCGGTCTGTGTGAATGTGTCCATTCATCAAATTCTGGCAGGTGATCTTGTCAGTGATATTGAATTTGCTCTGCACGAGTCTGGGCTTGCACCTCAGCGCTTGGAGGTTGAAATTACTGAAAGCATGTTTGCGCAGGACATGGAGTACATCAGCTCGGTGCTAACTAAGGTGCAGGCCTTGGGAGCAAGTGTGGCGATTGACGATTTTGGCACTGGCTATTCTTCGCTCGCTTATTTGCGTCGCCTACCGGTCAATACCATCAAGATCGACCGCAGCTTTATTATTGAGATCGACCAAGATGCCCGCAAACTGCTGTTTTCGATTGTCACCATGGCGCGTGGCTTGGGCTTTCATATAGTTGCCGAAGGGGTAGAAACCCATCAACAACAAGACTTGCTCTTGGCGCTGGGGGTAGATTATTTGCAGGGTTATCTTTTTTCTAAACCGATTGGTTTAGTGGCAAGTTGCGATTGGTTGGTAGCTCGATCTGACAGCCAGTGAATATTGATGGAATGAACACCTAGGGTGTCGGTGGCTGGAAATCAGCATTTACATACTTACTGCTATATTATGTCTTGCCTAAGTTTAGTTATTTGGCATACAATCCGCGTCCCTGAAAACAGGTATACGACGCTAGTCACAAATGCCCAAGCACATCGCTAAGCTACTTCGTGTCGTCCGAATGTTCATTGGAGCAAAGTAATGAGTTTGTATGCAATTTTTGAAAGCGGTGGCAAACAACATCGCGTAGTGGTAGGTGAAACCCTTAAACTCGAAAAAATCGAATTCGCCACTGGTGGCACAGTAACTTTCGACAAGGTTTACCTTGTTGCAAACGGTGAAGACATCAAGATTGGTGCTCCCGTAGTAGCTGGCGCTACCATTACTGCTGAAGTAATCGCTCAAGGCCGTGCTGACAAAGTGAAGATTGTTAAATTCCGTCGTCGTAAGCACTCTATGAAGCGCCAAGGTCACCGTCAATGGTTCACCGAAGTTAAAATCACCGGTATTAACGGTTAATTACCCTCAATTTATTAGGAGACTAGAAAATGGCTCACAAGAAAGCTGGCGGTAGTACCCGCAACGGTCGCGATTCAGAAGCGAAACGTCTTGGTGTTAAAGCCTTCGGTGGTCAATTGATCCCAGCAGGCAGCATTATTGTTCGTCAACGCGGCACCAAATTTCACGCTGGCGTGAATGTTGGTCTCGGCAAAGATCACACCTTGTTCGCCAAGGCTGATGGTCATGTTAAGTTTCAAATTAAAGGCGCTTTTGGCCGTCAATACGTAAGCATCGTTCCTGTTGCTTAATTACTGACGTTCGAGTTAGCCAAGCTTACTGCTTGCAGTGGGCACAAGAATAAGAAAAGCCCTGTCCTTCAAAAGATAGGGCTTTTTGTTATTTGGTTTATTTAAAACGCACGTTGTAGTTACTCAAAAGCTGTTTTGCAATTCAAGATAGCTTTTGTGTAAGTTAGTACCTGTGTCTGGTCTTGTTGTTTTTTAGAATTTTATTCCCCGGAGATTATTGTGAAATTTGTTGATGAAGCCCCAATCCACGTTGAAGCTGGTAATGGCGGTAACGGCATGATGAGCTTCCGTAGGGAAAAGTTTATCTCTAAAGGCGGCCCAGATGGCGGTGACGGCGGCGACGGCGGTTGCGTGTATTTAGTTGCCGATGAAAACCTGAATACATTGATTGATTATCGCTTCCAGCCTAAATATCGCGCGGAAAACGGCGAGAAAGGCGCAAGTAAAGATCGCACCGGCGCTAAAGGCGATGATCTTTGTCTGCCCGTTCCAGTAGGTACCACCGTAATTGATACGGATACCGAAGAAGTTTTCGGTGATCTCACCGAACACGGCCAAAAATTAAAAGTTGCGCAAGGTGGTTTCCACGGCTTGGGCAATACTCGTTTTAAATCTAGTACCAACCGTACTCCGCGCAAAACCTCGCCCGGCAGTGAAGGTGAATCGCGCAACCTTAAGTTAGAGCTTAAGGTGTTGGCAGATGTAGGTATGCTCGGTTTGCCGAATGCTGGCAAATCCAGCTTTATTCGCGCAGTGAGCTCTGCTAAGCCGAAAGTGGCGGATTATCCGTTCACAACACTTATTCCAAACCTCGGCGTAGTAAAAGTGCAGCAATATCGCAGCTTCGTAATCGCCGATATTCCTGGTTTGATCGAAGGTGCCTCTGAAGGTGCTGGTTTGGGCGTGCGTTTTCTCAAGCACTTAACTCGCTGTCGTTTGTTGTTACATGCGGTAGATATGCTTCCGCCAGATGGTTCTAATCCTGCGGAAAACGTTCGTATTATTGCCAACGAATTGAAAAAATTCAGCCCGACTTTGGCGACACGTGACCGTTGGTTGTTGCTGAATAAAGTTGATTTATTGGATGAGGAAGAAGCTGAAGTACGTTGCCAAGCGGTAATTGATGAGCTTGAGTGGAAGGGCCCTGTATTCCGTATTTCTGCTTTGCATCGCGACGGTACTGCTGCACTTTCTGGTCGCATCATGGATCACCTTGAAGCTATCTGGGCAGACGAAAAAGAAAGCCCAGAAGCCCGCGAGCGCGAAACCGAATTGCAAAATCAAATGGCGCAAGAAGCGCGTGAGCGCATCGAAGAGTTGCGTTTGGCTATGCGCGAAGCGCGTTTGGCGGCAGGCGAAGACGATGATTACAACGATGATGATTACGACGTTGAAGTGGAATACGTGCGTTACTAATTCATTACCGTCGCTATTGTAAATGAAAAGGCCATCATGCGAATGATGGCCTTTTCTTTATCGCCTTTCTAAACCACTTTTACTTTTTTCTTTCTGTCACTTAATTGCGGTGATATGTAATAATTCGGCCTATTCACAACGATTATGACGCGCTTGAGAATAGCCGTTCGAGCCGTAAGCAGCTATGAGCAAAAGACACATATGAGTAGAAGAGAACTAATCCCCCAAACTAAACGGTGGGTGGTCAAAATTGGTAGCGCCTTGTTAACCAACGATGGTCGCGGCCTAGATGCTAAAGCCATTGCCGGTTGGGTGGCGCAAATGGCTAAGTTGCGTTTGCAGGGCATTGAATTGGTGTTGGTGTCGTCTGGCGCGGTAGCGGCGGGCATGCGTCGTTTGGGTTGGAGTACTCGCCCGACTGAAACTCATCAGTTGCAAGCTGCCGCAGCAGTAGGGCAAATGAGTTTGATTCAAACCTATGAGGTTGAATTTCAGCGCTATGGTTTGCTCACCGCACAAGTTTTGCTGGATCACGATGATCTCTCATCTCGTCAGCGCTATTTAAATGCGCGTTCCACTTTAAAAGCTCTTGTCGATTTGAAAGTAGTGCCCGTTATCAATGAAAACGATACGGTCGTTACCGATGAAATCCGTTTTGGCGATAACGATACTTTAGGCGCGCTTGTCGCCAATTTAATTGATGCCGATTTATTGGTGATTCTCACCGATCAAAAAGGCATGTACGACAGCGATCCGCGTTCAAATCCCGATGCAAAACTTCTCAGCGAAATTGCAGCCGATGACACTCGCCTTGAGCAAATGGCGGGCGGCACTGGTGGTGCTCTCGGGCGTGGCGGCATGATTACCAAAGTGCGTGCAGCGCGTGTTGCAGCGCGCTCAGGCGCAGACACGGTTATTGTGGGTGGCCGTATTGAAGATGCTTTATTAAAAATTGCTGCCGGTGAAAACATTGGTACTTTCCTGTGGGCAGAACAGCAGCCGCAGGCGGCGCGTAAGCGTTGGCTGTCTGGCCAATTACAAACGCGCGGTACGCTGGTGTTAGATGACGGCGCGGTGCGTGTGGTACGCGAACTCGGTAAAAGTTTATTACCCGTTGGTGTAAAAGAAGTGCGCGGCGATTTTACTCGCGGTGACATGGTCATTTGTGCGGACGCCGAAGGTCGTGAAATTGCGCGCGGCTTGGTAAATTATCACGCCGACGAAGCGCGTAAAATTATCGGTAAACCCAGCAGTCAAATTTTAGCCCTATTGGGTTATCAAGATGATAGTGAACTTATTCATCGCGATAATCTTGTGCTGAGTTAAATCCCTGCCATTTAATAGGGATGCGATTAAAGAATAACAATAAATAACACGAGGATGAATCATGGAAAGCGAATCTCTAGCTATCACCCAAGAAAATTGGGTGCCCGTCGATCAGGCTTACCTAGGTGTGCTGCGTGTTGGTTTTAGCGCGGCGCATGTCATTGGTTTAGCTACTGCATCTGTATTTGCCTGGCTGTTGCCAGACCCAGCGCATTATTTTTGTTTTGCCATTATTGCAGTGCTCATATGTAGCTTTTTGTGGTTGTTTTTTATTTGGGCACCCAAAAGTTGTGCTCGCACGCGTTATCTTTTGCGTGAACAAGATATCAATCTTCAAAAAGGATTTATGTTTTGGAAAATGGTGTCGGTCGCACATAACCGTATTCAGCATTTAGAGGTTCGCCAAGGTCCGGTTGAGCGCCATTATGGGTTGGCAAGTTTAATTATTTATACCGCAGGTACTATGGGCTCTGATTTAAGAATCCCCGGATTAACCTTGGCGCAGGCGCAGCAATTAAAAGCGCAATTGCTTAATAGCATTAACGCTGAAGCTCTTGATGCTAATGAGCCGCTTTAATATGAACAGCCCTCATATTGATGAATTAAAGAGTAGTCCCGTCGATACTGCCCCTACTGATACAAGCCCTGCCGAATGGCAGCGTGTTTCTCCTATCGCAGTAATTTATTTTCTCTTAACCAATATTAAACATGCCTTGAATTTATGGCCAGCATTGGTTGGCATGCTGGCCAATCAGCATGCGCGAGCTTGGTTATTTACCTATGGTGTGCCGGTATTAGTTTTAGTCGTTTTAGGCTTTGCTTTTTTAAGCTATTGGTTTTTCCGCTATCAATTTGATGCTGAGAAAATTCAAATTCGCAGTGGTATTTTTAATAAAAAACGGTTAACGCTTAATTTTGAGCGCGTGCAAGAAGCGAATCTTGAGCAGGCAATTTATTTTCGTCCCTTTGGCTTGTGGACGCTACGGCTTGAAAGTGCCGGTAGTAGTAAAGAAGAAATCGCCTTACCGGGTATTAGCGAAGCGCTTGCGCTCGAAATCAAACAACGGGTTTTATCCAGTAAAGAAGTTGTTTCTGAGTCTTCTGCAGGAGAAGCAAAAACTCTAGTAGATTTCTCTCTTAAATTAAACCTGTTGGATTTGATTCGCTACGGATTAATGCACAACACCATGATTTATCTGGTCGCCATTGTTGCGCCGCTCTTAGGTCAAAACGACGCTTTGTGGCGCAGTATGGCTAATTTTGTAGAACGCTTGGGAATAACCCAGTGGCTGTTTGATTATTTGGCCGTGCACAACGCCATTGTTGGTGTGTTTGTGGTGGCTATTTTATTGGTGGTGTTTTTCATTGCTATTTATAGTTTATCTATAGTATTAGCGGTCATTAAATATTGGAGTTACAGTTTGGTTGCACAGGGTGAGCGCTTGCAATACGAGGCGGGCCTGTTTAATCGCGTTGCCTGCGGCTTTCGTAAACACAAATTGCAAACCATCATCATTAAACAAAGTTTGCTGGCGCGATTATTAAATCGCTATTCGCTGGAAATTCGCCAAACCAATGAGCGGGCAACAGCAGGCGCTCCCACGCAAGGTTTTATTATTCCTGTGCTCACTGTAGATCAGCTCGACGAAGTCTTGAGTTTGTTGAATGTTGACGAGCCGCACTGGAAGCGCACACGCGCCATTCAAATTCTGTGGCACTCCTTACTCTGGGGTGGCTTGCTGACGGTGGCGCTTGCAGTGTTTGCCCAATTATCAGCGGTAATTTCGCTCTTGTGGATTATATTGCCAATCCCTTTGGTAAGTTTGATTTCTTGGAAGGCATGGTATTCAAAACGTTTTTCGCTTTCGGCAAACGGCTTTGCAATAAGGCGGGGATTACTGGGTTATAGCATTGCTTATATTCCACAAGTTAAAGTGCAAAAATTAGAGCTTGCCCAAGGGCCGCTTGGCCGCTTTCATACTTGCGGCACTATGACAGTTTGGAGTGGCGCGACACGCGAAAGTATTAACTATGTTGATCTCTCGAAGTTGAATACTTGCCACGCAACAATTTTGCAAAAAGTTGCCAACTTTAAAGGCCATTGGATGTAAAAGAAGGGGGTGTAAAAAAGGATGTGAAAGAAACGGATATAAACGAGTAACTGCCCCAAATAAAAAAGCCCGCGTCTTTTCACAATAGGTGTAGAAACGCGGGCTTTTTAATTGCTGTAAATTAATGCTGACGTTTAATGCGTGCAAATCCGAGCGCAATTAAACCAATCAGAAATAAAAAGCTTGCAGCTGGTTCTGGTACAGCAACGGTGTTAATCATCACCTTAGATGTACCTATTGAATCGGCTAACAGGCTATCGCCGTTTGCATCACCTAATGCGTTTACGCCCAATGTAAACTCAGCAGGGCCAGCCGCAATAGTTGAAAAAATGACGCTAAACAGGCTGAAGTTTCCTGCTTGCAAATTATCTAAACTCCAAGCGTCATCAAAAGACAACTCAAGGAGATTGAGAATGCCAGAATTACTGGCATCGCTCATTTGCATGCTACCGAAGCCATTCAAATCTAATTGGTTACCCTTTACCGCATCGCCCCAAATAATAGTTGAAATGCTTACACGTGTTGCATCAAACATTAAATTCAAATCATAAACACCAAGTGATGGCGCCGTTGCGTCAGCTAAATCTGAAACTTTAACATCCAGTGTAAGATTGTCGCCCAGTTGCAGCTCTTGTGCGCTGGGTGAAAGATCTATAGTTAATGCCTGTGAATTGAGCGCAAAGCTCATGCTCAAAGTGAGTAGTGTTGCAAATATCTTTTTCATAATTTTCTCCAAATATATTTGATTTTGTTACTGAGTCGCGCAGCCGGTACGAGTGCATTGCAATGTGAGTGCGCGAGCATCTAGAGCGTTGATAATTCCGTCGCCGTTCACATCGCGTTGATCCAACGAAGTGACGACAGTATTCAGTGCGCTTGTGACAATTTTTATATCGTTGCTATCAACATCACCGTCATTATCCAAATCAATAATTAATTTCAGCGAAACCACTAATGGATCATGGTCAGAAGAGCGGTAAGCGTTGCTCGCGTAGAAGTTTGTGATTTGGCTGGCAGATTTAAATTCGGTGTTGTAATCAAGGCTGATAGGCTCATCGGCGTTGATATGCCAGTCGGCGGCTTCAAGTACCTGCGGGCTTAGTGATTTGCTGGCAAGGCCGTGATCCAAATAACCCGCCTGGCCATCAAACACATAAGAGTAAGCGCCTGCGCCACCAAATTTTTGGATCAAATCGGTATAGCCTGCACTCGTAATGGTGGTGATGGGGTCTTCTTTGGCGTAGGCATTGAGGTCGCCAATAATTAAGAAGTCACCATCATTAACGCCTGTAGGTTTGCGTGATAACCAGCTCACTAAAGCTTGCGCTGCATGAGTGCGGGTGATGTTGCAATTGCCTTGGCCATCGCCCGTATCTGCATCGCCAAGATCCAAACAGTCAGAGCCTTTGGATTTCAAATGGTTGATGGCGAGCGTAATCACGCCGCGACCTTGGATTGCGCGGAAACTTTGCGCAAGGGTGGGGCGGTTTTTGGTGTCGATAAATAATGGCTCAACCGTAGAATCCAAAATCGCCGCTTGGCCGATAGCGGTTGCGCGATCTTTGCGGTAGATGATGCCGACGGCAATTTCATCGGTACCGATTTTGCTGAGGTTGGGATTGATGTAAGCCCATTGCGTGCTGCCTGTGGCTGCATTCAAGGCGGCGGTGAGTTCGGCGATGGCGCTGTAGTTGTCGTAGCCATCGTTCTCAATTTCTAAAAGGCCAATCACGTCCGCGTTCAAGCCTGCCAATGCGCTCACGATTTTAGCTTTTTGGCGTGCGAATTCTGTTGGGGTATCCGCCCCGCGAGACGTGGGGAAGCCGCCACCGAGCCCATTACCGTTAAAGAAGTTAAGTACGTTGAAGCTCGCGACCTTCAAGTTGGCGTTGGCTGCAACTTTAGGTGTCGCAGGGCGCGGGTTGCTTTTAACAAAGGCGGGTGTGACGGTTGGCAGTAGGCGATATTGGCCAAAATCGTAGGTCATTACACCGGTTAAGCCGGTGACTGTATCGCCGCTACGCAAGGTGTTAGTAGCCGATAAGCCGGGCGCTGGGAAAATAACAGGGTCTGGGTTTTGTAGATTGCTGGCATCATCCAACATCAATTTATTGAGATTATTTTGCGTTTGTTGCGCATTAGCGGCAGCGCCGGGAGCGGCTATGTTAGTGGGTTGTGCTAAGCGGCCATCAGCCAATAAAACTTGACCATAACGGCCCAAGCCAAAGGTTTCATTCACCGTTAGGGTTTGTGGCGCACTCACCAACATACCTTCAACGGCTTCAAGTTCAGTAGCGCTGCCGAAGGGAAGGCCAATCCCCGTTAATGCGGGCAAGCTTTGACTGCTAGCGCAAACGGTAACGCTAGTGGGCGTAATTTGGGTGAGGTTAAAAGTCTCGGCAACGGTTCCGCTTACGCGAACTTTATCGCCTACCGCAACCGGAGTAGTGCTAGCGACATAGATGCCTTCTGAGGTTGCTGGGTCGCTATCGGCTAAGTTGTCGGGCTCTTGTAAAAAGAAGCCGCCGATTTGATTAGCTGACTGAAAGCTTGCGACTACAACGGCTTCAACACTGAGGCTGTTGCCTACTAATGGGCTGGCGCTGCCGCTGCCTTGAATAGCGGATATGCGAGTGCTTGCTGAACCACAGTTACTCGTTTGATTGCCGTTGCCATTTCCATTACCACTGGTGCTGCCTTGGTAGGTTCCCAAATTATCGAAGGTATCTGTCGCAAAACCTTCCCATTCTGAACTTGGGTCGAAGCTGCCAGTGGCGTTAGTTCTGCCGGTGGTTACTGACGCTTTGCGGCGCAAGGTATTGTCAGCGCTACTCACCAAACCTGTACCCCATTCTGAACCTGGGTCTACACCGATTTGGCCGATTGCATCCAGAATGGTGGCGCCATTTTTTAACACAATCGCATCGTCGCCATTGAACCAACTAGCGCTACTGGTTTGGTTAGCGGCTGCCAAAATAGTGCTGTTCGCACTGCCATGGGCCAGCACAAACAGACCTTTCGCAGGCACGGTACCGCTCAGGTTAATGGTTAAGCCTGCGGCGGCATTGCCATTA
>DAOORH010000053.1:0-12417 GCA_035389145.1 Cellvibrio sp. | reverse complement strand
CGAATTAAAATTTTTCAACGCACCAAAAACATACCGGCGGATGGCAATATCAACGAACAAACATTAATGAAAATTAATGAAACCATTGGTGCCGATAAAACACTCATTACCGATTTCCCTGTTCAAGATTTAAAAGCGCCAGATTCTCAAGTACTAGATTCAAAAGCACCAAATGCAAAAGCTGCGAGTTCTATAGTACAGAATCTCAAAGAACTGAAATCAAAAGAACAGAAACCAAAAGAATCGAATTAAAATGTCATTACTTCTAGATGCCCTAAACAAAGCCGACCAAGAGCGTAAACGCAATGAAGCCACGCCTGGCATCAATAGCAATCATGGGCAAGTTGGCGATCACAGTTACCGTAATATTTCCATTGCGGTAATTGCTGCTGCTCTTCTTGGGCTTGCTGTTCTGTTAGCCGCCATTTATTGGCTTGGGCAACGCTCCACAGCAACAACACCTACAGCAACGGCAACAATAAGCTCAATGCCGACAACACCTAACACATCACAACCTGTTCACAAGAATCCATTGGATTCTGCAACACAAATATCAACAGAATCTGCACTGGAAACCAACAACGCAGAGGAAGATGTCGCCAGCCTTTATGCACAAAATACACAAACTACTGAATCACTAGCCTATGCACCCGCTCCAGAAGGAATTGCAACTAACAACAATGGCAATACCGAAGTGCTTCCATCTTCAGCGCTACCTTCAACAGTACCGCCAGCTACACCAACTTCCATCACCCAATTTGCCAACCTGCCTGACCTACACGATTTACCCAGCCAAATATTAGTAAAAATCCCCAGCTTGAATTACAGCGAACACAACTTCAACAATGTTGGTGGCAGCGTGAAAATTAACGGTGAGATAAAACACATCAATGATCAACTCGCACCGGGTTTAGTCATCGATAAAATTTTAGAAGACGGAATGATTCTGCATTTAGACAATTACTCATTCAAAATGCGGGCGCTGAACTCTTGGGTGAATATGTAAACCGAAATTCCAGCTGACAGGAACGCAAACAAAAAGCCCGCAAATCTTTCGATCTGCGGGCTTTTTACTATCAATAATTGTAGAGTATTACGCAGGCCTAAAACTCAAGAATGGATTAACCAACTTTCCAAATAGGCCCGTCACTTTAACGGGTGCTTCTACCACGGATATACACAAACAATCCTGATTTTGTGTAGCCGTTGGGCGATGAATTTCGCCGGGATTGCGCACGAGAAAATCACCTTGGTTGTAAACTCCATCTTCATCGGAAAAGCTGCCGCATAACACCATAGTCACTTCCAAACCACGGTGATCGTGTTCAACCACTTTCCCGCCGCTGCTAATGCGTTGAAAAGCTACTTCGTATTGGCTTTGCCCCGTTTTCAAACGCGCAGTTTTTAATGAACCTGAAACGCGTTCCCATTTTAATTTGCCATCGCGTGGTAAAAGTTTGGCGATGATTTTAGGTAGGTGTTTTAACAGCGGGTCATTTGCATAAGCGGGGTGTAACTCTTGCGGCTTTTGTTGCGGCGTTGAGGCTTTATCGCTCGCAGCGGCTTCCGAATTGCTGCGAATCCGCGTCATCAATTGTGCAAAGCTTTCTGGTTGAACCGCCTCGGCAACACTTTGATTTAAGATCGCAGCGCCGAGCTTGTTGAGCTGCTCAACGCGCTTACGGCAGTGAGGGCAGGTTTGCAAATGTGCGCACACTATAACGCCCACTGCATTGGCAAGGCTGCCGCTTGAATATTCTGTTAATAGATTATCGTCCGGGTGATGAGTGATCATTGCCAGCTCTCCCGATTTTTTTCTGCCAGTTTTTCCGCGCCGACAATTAATGTTTGCATTTTCTTTAAACCAATTCGTACACGAGACTTAACGGTGCCGAGGGGCAGCCCCGTTTCATCTGAGATTTGTTGATGAGTTTTACCTTGCATATAAACTTGCGTAAGCACCTGCCGTTGTTCTGGTGGTAATTGTGTAAAAGATCTATCGATCAGCGCTTCATTGCTCGACTGCTGCAGATAGACGAAAGCTTGGTCGTCATCCGCTTCATCCCAAATATCGTCAATATCAATTCCGTCTTTATCGGTTGGCGTGCGCTTGTTGCGGCGCATAAGGTCAATGCGGCAATTACGCATTACCGTATAAATCCAAGTAGACGCTGCGGCTTTAGTCGCATCGTAACTCGGCGCTTTCTGCCACACCTTGAACATCACCTCTTGCACCACCTCTTCGGCGGCATCGGCAGGAAAGTTGGAATTGAGGTTGCCAAGGCAGAAGCCTTTAATCAGCGGGGCAAAGTGCGCAAACAGCTTGGCAAACGCCTGCTCGTCGCGCGCATGACCAACCCGCTCCAGTAGCCGACTCCACGTATCGTCGCGCTGGTGCTTGTCTGGCCCAATATGGGGAATCGACATCATTGACTCTCTTAGTTGAAGCATCAAGATTGACGCATCTGTAATGATTGGATTGCTTCATTTAAACGGTTACTAGCTATTCTACGCCGGCAAATTGCAGTTGGATCAAGGTGTAATTGAAGCCATCGAAATAATCGGTAAGTTTTAGGGCAACGTATTGTGTGAGTGATCCGATTGAATGAAGCCGGCGTAAAGACTCACATACCTTTTAACCGCATCTAGCAGCGGCACTTCACAACAGGCAAGCCATTATGGACACACAACCGGTAAGCTCACAGCCCAAATTGATGTTCAATATCGAACGCTTCAAACAGCTATACAAGACTTTTAGTAGTGAAACTCCCGCACAATTATCTCAGCTCTACCACCCCGCGATTGCTTTTAAAGATCCCATCCATGAGTTGAAAGGCATTGCCGCACTTACCCATTATTTTGCAAGCTTCTGCGCCGAAGGCAACCAGTACAGGTTTGAGTTTATTAACGAAGTGATTAGCCATGATCAAGCATTTTTTCAGTGGCAAATGCATTACTCTCACCCAAAGCTAGCCAACGGCAAACCGCTGCAGCTGAACGGAGGCACGCTGATTAGATTTAACGCGCAGATTATTTACCATGAAGACTTCTACGACATGGGTGCCATGATTTATCAGCAGGTTCCATTGCTAGGTTGGGTAGTTAAAAAGATTAATGCGCGTATCGCGGAGCAGACCCATGAATCAGATTAAGGGGCGATGCATTTGGGTTACAGGCGCAAGCTCAGGCTTGGGTAAAGCACTGACGATTCAGTTGGTTGAAGCCGGTAACTTTGTTATTGCCAGTGCTCGCTCACAAACGGCGCTCGCGGATCTGGCCAAACAGTATCCCGGTAAAATTAAAATTCTACCTTTGGATGTAAGCCGATCCTTAAATTTAAAAAAAACCTCTGCTGAAATTCGTGAGATATCCGACTATCTCGATATGGTGATCTGCGCCGCCGGTATTTGTGAATATGAGGATAATCTGAGTTTCAATCCAGAGATGTACGAACGAACTCTGGATGTCAATTTTCTTGGCGTGGTTCGCAGCCTCAATATCGCCTTACCTCTACTCAAAAAATCACAGCTGCGGCCACACTTCGTGGCTATTAGCAGCTTATCCACCTGCGTTGGCTTTCCGCGTGCAGAAGCTTATGGCTCATCTAAAGCTGCTCTGAATTATTTTATGCAATCACTGCGCGCTGATTTATCCAAGGTTGCGCTGGATTTAAGCCTAGTGCGCCCCGGTTTTATAGCCACTAATTTAGTCGCGCAAAATGATTTTGCTATGCCATTTATGATGACACCTGAAGTGGCTGCGGAGCGAATCATTAAAAAACTGAGTGCGCGTAAATTCTTTATTGATTTTCCACGTCGCTTAAGCTGGCCGCTACGCGCTTGGGGATTTTTTTTCAGCGGTTGGTGTAAATGGATTGCACCGAAACTTACCCGAATCCATCAATGGTAACTTTTAAACATTGGTAACTCTTAAACATTTGTATATGACGACTAGAAATTTACGAGGTTTGTGCGCGTGAAGAAAATTGCAATTATTGGCAGTGGTATTTCCGGTTTAACAGCGGCCTACTATCTTAACAGGCTACATGATATTTGCCTTTATGAGGCCGACTCGCGCTTGGGCGGCCATACCGCCACCAAAGCAATGAAAGTGAATGGCAAAGAATATTTAATTGATACTGGTTTTATTGTGTTCAACGATTGGACTTACCCTAACTTTATTAAACTCTTGAATGAGCTTGGCGTAGATTCTCAGCCAACGGATATGGGCTTCAGTGTATTTAATCCCACCACTGATTATGAATATGCGGGCACCAATCTAGCCACACTCTTCGCCCAAAAGAGCAACCTATTTTCTCTCACGCACTGGAAAATGCTGCGCGATATAGTCCGCTTCAACAAAGAAGCCATAATCGATTTGGAAGCAGGAAACTTGGAGCAAAACGAAAGCCTTGGTCATTATTTAGCGCGCAAACAATATTCTACCGCTTTTAGCGAACGCTACTTAATCCCAATGGGTTCTGCTATTTGGTCTGCAACGCAAGGGGCTATGCTAGATTTTCCGCTGGAGTTTTTTATTCGGTTTTTTAAAAATCACGGGTTGCTGAATGTAGTTAACCGCCCACAATGGCGAGTGATTAAAGGTGGCTCAAGTGCCTATATTACGCCGCTTATTAAATCCTTTGAAAGCAAAATTAAACTCAACAGCCCAGTACTTAAGATTATTCGCCACACATCAAAAGTTGAAATAATTACCGATAGCGGCAGTGATTTCTATGATGATGTTGTAATAGCCTGCCACTCTGACCAAGCGCTTGCAATGCTTAGCGACCCTACACTGGGAGAACAGGCTACCCTCAGTGCAATCCCTTATCAAAAAAATGACGTGGTCATGCATACAGATACGCGTCTGTTACCTCGTCGCAAAACCACCTGGTCAAGCTGGAATTATCTTTTGCAAAGCAATAATCAAAAGCCACCCATTTTGACTTACTCCATGAATATTTTGCAGGGCATAAAAAGTGATGTGGAGTTTTGTGTAACACTAAATGCTACCAATAAAATTGATCCCACTAAAATATTAGGGCGCTATGAATATGCTCACCCAGTATTTAGTCAAGCAGCTATGCAAGCACAAGAGAAATGGAAAAATATTAATGGTGTAAACCGTACTTGGTTTTGTGGCGCCTATTGGTCTAATGGTTTTCATGAGGATGGCGTTAATAGCGCATTGCGAGTTGTGAATGCAATAGGAGCTGACACCTAATGCTATCCGTATTCGCCAGCGCCATTTACACGGGAAAAGTTCGTCACAGACGCTTTTCACCCAAACAGCATGCATTTAAATACGATGTATTTATGATGTATTTAGATACGCGCGAAATAGAGGAAATATTTTCACTCAGCAGATTTTGGTCGCTAACACATTTTGCTCCAGCACAATTTAAGCGTAGTGACTTTCATATCAATAAGGGGCATATCGATAGAGGGCAAATAGATAGAAGCCAATTAGCACAAGACCCATTGCCAAGCGTTGATGAGTCCGTTCGCAACACGGTGGCTTCCGCGCTGGGCATGCGCCCTACCGGCCCTATTCGTATGCTGGTTAATTTGCGCTATTGGGGCGTCAATATGAACCCCATCAGCACATACTATTGTTTTGATGATTCAGGTGAAAAGCTTATCGCCATATTGGCAGAAGTACACAACACACCGTGGAATGAACGTCACGCTTATGTTTTAACGGGTGATGATTTCTCACATAAACAACATGTCAATTTCCCAAAAGAATTTCACGTATCGCCCTTTAATCCTATCGATATGGATTATCGCTGGCGCTCCACTACACCTAATGAAACCTTAGCTTTGCATTTGGAAAACTGGCAAGACAATAGCAAGATTATGGATGCAACCATGACCTTGGTACGCGAGCCCATCACTGCAAAATCCATGAATAAGATTCTAATCCGTTTCCCTTGGATGACCGTAAAAGTTGTAGCCGCCATTTATTGGCAAGCCGTAAAACTTTGGTGGAAAGGCGTACCTATTTTTACTCATCCGAATACACTTGACACCAAACAGACGAACCAACACGACAAAATAAATAACCCCGTAATGCTCCGAGAGGAAAGTAAGTTATGAAGTCCATCAGTCTTGTTGACAAAAAAACCTCATCGCTGCTGGAGCAACACTGGATAGATAATTTTGCCCGGCATACTTTATTAAAGCTGCTAAAAAATATCCAAAAGGGACATCTAACCCTAGAGGACAAAGGAGAGGTTTACAGCTTTGGTGAATCGCAAGAAAACGCCAACCTAGTTGCGCATATTTCAGTCACCCACTCCGCCTTTTATCGTCAGGTTTTATTTGGCGGCAGCATAGGCGCAGGTGAAGCCTATATGTTCAAAAGCTGGTGGTCGCCTGATCTCGTGCAAGTCATACGGTTAATGGCTATCAACATGCCGGTGTTGCAACAATTGGATTCAAAATGGAGCGCCCTCTTTAACATTATTTGTCGCATCGCCCATCGCCTGCGCCCGAATACTATTACCAAAGCGCGGGAAAACATTTCTGCCCACTATGATTTAGGCAATGATTTTTTTAGTCTATTTCTTGATAAAACTATGCTTTACTCCGCTGCTATTTATCCTCATCAAAGCTCGACTCTTGAAGAGGCTTCTTTAAATAAGATGGCGCATATTTGCGAGCGATTACAACTTAAAAAAACAGATCATCTATTAGAAATAGGCACTGGCTGGGGCGGCATGGCGATTTTCGCGGCCAAACTGAGCGGCTGCAAAGTAACCAGCGTCACCATATCTAAAGAACAATTTAATTATGCGACTAACTGGGTGAAACGTGAGGGATTGGAAAGTCAAGTTTCTATTTTGCTGCAAGACTATCGTTTGATTGAAGGCACTTTCGACAAGCTTGTATCCATTGAAATGATTGAAGCCGTAGGCCATGAATTTTATAGCGAGTACTTTTCCAAGTGCTCAGGCCTATTGAAACCGAACGGCTTAATGTTAATACAAGCTATCACTATTCAAGATCAACGTTTTGAATACGCGCGCAAAAACACTGACTTTATTCAGCAATATATTTTCCCGGGTGGCTGCCTGCCTTCTAACACTATAGTCGCACAACACATTCAACAAGATACCGATATGCAAATTGTTGGATTGGAAGACATTACCCTTGACTACGCGCGGACGCTCGCCGATTGGCGCACAGCATTTTTCGCCAACTTAGCTGCTGTGAAAGCACAAGGTTTTGATGATGTGTTTATTCGCATGTGGGATTTTTACCTTTGCTACTGCGAGGGAGGCTTTGCAGAACGTGCGATAAGTACAGCGCAATATGTTTTTGCAAAACCCGAAGCACGCCAATTGCCACAGGTAAAATAAATGTCGAGCACCAGCAAAATTGCTTACGCAATTGCGTTTCAAATAGGCTGGTTTATTTGTATTATGGCTGGAAATACTCCAGCGCTTATATACACTGCCGTCTTTATCTCGGCGCATTTTATTTTTTTGAAACTAGTGCTTAATAAGGTTTTATGGTTTAAAGAAACCCTCTGGCTGATAGTTGTTTTAATTGGCGGGTTTATTCTAGAAACTCTCATTTTTTCTGCAGGATTCCTTTATTCAGATTCAGCACCGGGCTTTTTTGACCACCTAATTTTTCCTCCCCTATGGCTACTGAACTTATGGTTGTTATTCGCACTTGCGTTGCGAACTTTCATGTCTTTCGTGTTTTCAGCACCTAAATTAAGCTATCTCATTTCAGCCATAGCAATTCCATTAAACTATTACGCCGGCACTCAACTCAACTCTGATGTTAATCTTAACAATCCATACATTCTTAGCCTTGCCGTAATTAGTGCGCTATGGGTAATTCTGTTATGGTTCCTAGTACAGGCTAAACACTACTGTTTTGAGGATATATTTAATGCTCGCTAGCATGTTACTCACGGCAGCAATTTGGCCAAGCGCTGTTACTGAATATTGCTCTCCCCTTGATAAAACACTCATGGTTGGGGTTGCAAAAGCACCAAACGGAAATTTTCTGTATTGCGAGCTAGTTGATCAAGTAAGCCAACATGAATTAAGAATTGATTATGTAAAAGACAAAAAGGCCTTTGCATCAAAAGAATTAAAGTACTCAGCCGACAAGACCAAGCCTTCCGTACTGCAAAAAGATTTTCGATTTGGTGAGATTCGCCAAGCTGAAGTAGCTGAAGAAAAAATCAAACTTCATTATCGCGCAAGTAGTGATAAAAAAAACTCTAGCGCTACCATAGCTCGCAAAAATGTTGATGTTATTGATGCCGGCTTTGACAACTTTGTACGTACCCAATGGGACGAGCTGCAGTCTGGCAAAACGATTTCCATTAATTTTGCATCCATAGCTCACTTAAAAGCGTTGCCCTTACGCATCAGCAGTCAGCCGTTGGATAAATGTGATAGAGATGTGAATACAACACCATCTCCCAATTACTGCTTTTATGTCGAAATCGATAATGCCTTCTTGCGGATGTTATTGGGCAATATAAAATTGGTTTATGACCACCAACGTAGGCTTGAAGAATTTAACGGTGTGGTGAATATTTTGAGCGAGAAAAAATCTAACCAAACGGCCACGATACATTATTACTACCGGTAAAATCAGATAACAAACAGCCTCAAAGTAAAAAGCCCAATTTCTAACCTCCTTTTTTCTTGGGTGGGCTTAGAAATTGGGCTTTTTTCTATTTAACGACTACAGGGGAAACGCGTCGCACGCCTAAGTCATTTTATTTCAGTGGCATATTGCCCAAGAAGTCTTTTTTACCAACATCAACACCGTTATGACGCAAAATAGAATATGCAGTCGTAATGTGGAAGTAAATATTCGGTAGCGAGTGCTGAATTACAAATTCAGTACCTGTTAAATATTTACCTTCCCAGCGCGGTTGACTCACGTGTCTAGCCTCTGCGCCAACAAAATCTTCTGGTTTGAAGCTGGCCAGATAATCTTGAACAGTTTTAATTCGAGCCTGTAGCTCCGCCAAGCTGGTTTCTGTATCTGGGTGGCTCGGTGCTTCTTTACCGCAAATGCGTGCAGCACCAAATTTAGCAGTATCGCAAGTAATTTGAACTTGGCGAATTAAGTTGAATTGATCCGGTGCCAAGCGAGAATTTAAGAGTACATCTATATTGAATTTTTTGGCTTCAGCATACTGGGCTGCTTTGTCTAAGATACGGCTCAGGTTGTCTAGCATTTTGCTGTATTGGGTAACGGTAATGTCGTACAACATAAGAACTCCACTTTAAGTGATTGATCGGGTAACTTATAGGACAACTCAATAGTGGGGGGTAAAATTCTTATTTCAAGTACAAGTAACAAGAGCCTTATAATTGACTGGCCATCAACAACGCATCTTCATGACCATTGAGAATTGGATAATAATTTTTGCGATTCCCAAGCTCAAAAAAGCCTTCTTTTGAATAAAGCTCAATCGCTTTACGATTTGACATACGCACCTCTAAAAACAACATATCGGCGTGACCAATAACGCAACTAATTGCATGCTGCAACAGAGTCGAGCCAATACCTTTACGCTGAAACTTTGGTGAAACGGCAATATTCAAAAGCTCAGCATCACCGCCACCATGAGTCACCACCACGTAGCCAACAAGTTTATTATTAGACTCAGCAAGCCAACAACGCTGGCGACCTTTTAAACAATCTTCAAAACTGGACTGCCGCCATGGATGTGAATGTGCGCTGCGCTCCAGCTCCATGACATTATCCAAATCATTTTCAGTCAGCAAACGCAGCGACAACTCAAAACCATTAACTGTGGTGAGTATTAAAGGGAGTTCAAATTGATTCATTGCTGTGCCGAGTGATAATCGCGAAGCGCAGATAATAATTGCTGTTTAGAAGAAGGCTTTTGCAAGAGTTCATTAAGACTTGGCAAAACCAAGGCACTAAGAGTGGAGTCAAGTAGAGCAAGCTTGTTAAAAATACTTACAGTATATTCAACAGACTCTGGCAAAAGATAAGTTGCAGCATTGGAACCCATTAACCATAAATAGTGAATGGGACGAATTTCATGTTGAACAGAAAGCCATGTTTGCAGTTCAGTGCGAGCATCAGATTTGCTTCGTTTTGCAAAACTATTTTCAATCATGGGCCAACGTAAAACTTCTTCTTGTGACTTGATTGCTTGAGTTGAAAAAACAGAACGTAAAACATTATTCAATAACAACTCTGTCGGCAATGCCAACTTGGTATTGCGTGAATCAATAATCATCACGCCATCCAACGGGCGCCAAATACTTAGACTAAAGGGCTCAATAGTAACTGGCTTGGTATCTAACTGCGCCAGAATATCTGCTGCGCTAACAGGTACGGCAGCAGACCTAACCACCTTTTTAGCTTCCAACATATCGCCAATTAAATTATTTACTGGCGACGGATCTGAGCTAATCGTTTTTAAAACAGGCTGTGAATAAGTTGGTGCACTAAGTGACTCAGGTTTAACCTCACGCTTTTCAAGTGAGGGAGTCTCAACTTCTGCGACAGGTAACTCACAAAGAACTGAGATGGGTGCAAAAGGCAAATGCCAGCGAGGCATGTAGGTATCCACGCCCAAGGCCGATAAATAATGTTGCCGCTGCAATTCATTCATGATCAGTATTAAACGCCATCATGCTGTGGGTGATGTTTCTCATCACGCGCAGACAATATATTAAGTGCATGCAAATAGGCTTTTGCAGATGCAGTAATAATATCTGTATCTGCACCAACGCCATTAACAATATGACCTTCGTGTTCCAAGCGCACAGTTACATCACCGAGAGAATCTGTACCCTCAGTAATTGCATTTACGGAATAAAGTTGCAAATGCGCGCCGCTATTCACCACGCTTTCAATTGCTTTAAAGGTTGCATCAACAGGACCAGAACCGGTCGCTTGCGCTGCTACATTCTTCCCTTTAATAGTCAATATTAATTTAGCGGAGGGATTCTGGCCGGTTTTACAAACTACTTCCATATCGCCTAAATGATAGGTTTCGACTAAAGCATGAGGCTGAGCGTCGCTCACCAAAGCTTGTAAGTCTTCATCAAAAATTTCATGCTTTTTATCAGCAAGATCTTTAAATTTAGTAAACGCAATATTTAGCGCGTCGGCATTTTCAAAGGTAATACCTAGGGCCTCAAAGCGCGCTTTAACAGCTGCTCGACCAGAGTGTTTGCCCAAAACTAATTTATTAGTATTCCAGCCTACATCTTCAGCGCGCATAATTTCGTAAGTTTCACGATGTTTTAAAATACCATCTTGATGAATACCGGATTCGTGCGCGAATGCATTAGCTCCCACGATTGCCTTATTCGGCTGCACAGGGAAACCGGTAATACTTGAAACCAATCGCGACGTTGGCACTATGTGACTAATATCAATATTGGTTTCCACCGGAAGCAAATCTTTGCGTGTCTTTATTGCCATCACAATTTCTTCAAGTGCTGCGTTACCAGCACGCTCACCTAATCCATTGATAGTGCATTCAACCTGACGCGCGCCATGCATCACCGCAGATAATGAATTGGCGACTGCCAAACCTAAATCATTATGGCAATGGGTGGAGAAAATCGCTTTGTCAGAATTTGGAACATTTTCAATCAAGCGACGAAATAACAAACCGTATTCACTGGGCTCACCGTAACCAACGGTATCCGGCAAATTAATAGTGCGCGCACCAGCATCAATTACCGATTCAATTATGCGACACATAAACTCAAATTCAGAGCGGCTTGCATCCTCTAATGAAAACTCAACATCATCAGTAAACTGACGAGCTAATTTAATTGCAGCAACAGCTTGCTCAAGAACCTTTGCTGGTTCCATCTGCAATTTGTATTTCATATGAATTGGCGATGTGGCGATAAATGTATGAATACGACCAGAGTTAGCCGGTTTAATTGCTTCTCCCGCACGCTCTATATCACCTTTGACAGCGCGCGCAAGAGTACACACGGTCGAATCTTTAATTACTTCTGCAACAGCGCGAACAGATTCAAAATCACCCTGACTTGCTATTGCAAAGCCAGCTTCAATAACATCAACGCGCATTTTTTCTAACATCTTTGCAATGCGGACTTTCTCGTCGCGCGTCATGGAAGCGCCTGGGCTTTGCTCGCCATCGCGTAGAGTAGTATCGAATATTACTAATTTGTCTTTTGCTGTCATGATCATGATCCAACTATAAAATTTGAACCAATTATAAAACAAACCATTAACAAGCAGAAAATTAAAGGCAGGAAATGCGAAAAATAACTGATGGAATTATTGCGGGTAGAGAGTGGAAAAGTCAGGGGATTTGAAACAGACAAATAAAAAAAGGGAGCTGCATCCTGCCAGCTCCCTGAGCGTCCTGCGAGGGTCAAGGATCATCCTGATCCTATCGGCA
>DAOORH010000052.1:0-12472 GCA_035389145.1 Cellvibrio sp. | reverse complement strand
TACACTTACGCAGCAATTAGCACGCGATTTCTTCTTAAGCCGCAAACAAGTTTTTTCCCGCAAGTTCAATGAAATCCTACTTTCAATACAAATTGAGCAGGAGTTCACAAAAGAAGAAATTCTAGAGCTCTTCAACAACAAGATGTTTTTCGGCAACCGCGCCTATGGCCTGCAAGCGGCAGCGCAAATCTATTACGGCAAAGATGTACAAGAATTAACCATAGCACAAAACGCTATGATCGTCGGAATGCTCAAAGCACCTTCCGCCTACAACCCAATTGCCAACCCCAAGCGCGCCATGACTCGCCGCAATTGGATCATTGGCCGTATGTACGAGCTCAAGTTTATTGAGAAAGCGGCTTATGATATTGCTATCCGCGAGCCCAATACCGCCACCATTCATGGTAGTGGCCAAGAAACGCAAGCACCCTATATATCTGAAATGGCGCGTAAAGAAGCCATTGATCGCTTTGGTGAAGCCGCCTATACCGACGGCTACAAGGTCTACACAACAGTCGATAGCTCCATGCAAGCCGCCGCTCAAGCAGCGGTTATTAATGGCTTGATGAATTACGATGAGCGCCACGGTTATCGCGGCCCAGAACGTCGTTTAGCACCATCCACCAGTCCGGAACTGGAAGATTGGCAGGATCAGCTGCAAGTGATGCCGTCTTTAGGCGGGCTTGAAGCTATGGCCATCACAGCCGTAGCCGATAAGAGCATCACCCTACTACAAGCCAATGGCGAAAAGCTTGAACTGGAATGGCAACAGGGCCTCTCCGACAAGCGCCCCTATATCAGTGAGGACAGCCGAGGCGCCTCGCCTAAATCGGCCAAAGACTTTTTACATATTGGCGATGTAGTACGTGTCGGCAAAGATAAGGACGGTCAACCGCGCCTTACACAAGTCCCAGAAGCACAAAGCGCCCTTATATCGCTCGATCCAAACAGCGGTGCTATACGCGCGTTAGTTGGCGGGTTTGATTTTAACCAAAGTCACTTTAACCGCGTTTTACAAGGCGCGCGGCAGCCGGGCTCCAGTTTCAAACCACTGGTTTACACCTGCGCACTCGAAAATGGATTCACCCCTGCCACAATGATTAACGATGCGCCGATAGTTATTCGCAATGAATGGACCGGTGAAATTTGGCGCCCTGAAAACGACGAAGGTGAATTTGATGGTCCTATTAGTTTTCGCCGAGCTCTTTACCGATCAAAAAACTTGGTATCAATTCGCATCCTCAAAAGCCTTGGGGTGGAGACCGTCATAAACAGTTTGGAACGCTTTGGCTTTAACAAGAAAGAGTTCCCTCGCGAGCTGGCATTAGCACTCGGCGCACACGCATTAACCCCCATGCAGATGGCAACAGCTTATGCCTCCTTTGCCAATGGCGGCTATAAAATTGACCCCTATCTCATCAGCCGTATCGAAAATGGAAAAGGCGAAGTTGTATTTGAGGCAAATCCAAAGCGCGTCTGTAAAACTTGCCCTGATACGCCAACACCCGCCGACCCGAGCATCAATGAAGCTGATAAGGCTTCCGGCGAAGCCGTGATTGAGCAGCAGCACGCTCCCCGAATTATTGACGCTCGTGTTGCCTACATCATGGACTCAATCTTAAAAGATGTTGTCGACAAGGGCACCGGTGTTGCCGCCAAATCGCTTGGGCGTACAGATTTAGCAGGTAAAACTGGCACTACTAACGGCCCGCGCGACCTCTGGTTTTCTGGTTACAACCCAAACTTGAATACAACTGTTTGGGTGGGGATCGATAAGAACACACCACTGGGTAAAAGAGAGTTTGGCTCGACCGCTGCGCTGCCAATCTGGATCGACTTTATGCGTACCGCATTAGAGGGAATACCTAACCAAATCGCTCGCCAACCCGATGGGATAGTGACGGTGCGAATCAATCCCGAAACTGGCAAACCCGCACAGCCAGGCGATGCCAATGCAGTTTTCGAGATATTCCCCACTGAAATATCAGCTGAAGGCTCAACCCCCGCGGGTATTGCTGAAGAAGCACCCGCTGATGAAACCTTACCCGAGGGTGTGCTCTAACAGCACCTCTTCTAACGGCTGTAAAAGTAAATTAAAACCCAAAAATGCAAAACGCCGAGTGTTTTCACACTCGGCGTTTTTGGTTCTAAACCTAGATAATTCACTAGGCTTATCATCACGATCTTACTTGGGCGCTTACTTTTTAGCAGCAATACGGCTACCGAAACGCTTAGTGAATTTGTCGATACGACCACCGGTATCAACGATTTTTTGCTTACCAGTGTAGAAAGGGTGGCATTCGCTGCACACGTCTACATGGAATTCGCTTTTGCCCATAGTAGAAGCAGTTACGAATTTGTTACCGCAGCTGCAGGTAACTGCGACTGGAACGTAATTTGGATGAATTTCTGGTTTCATGATGTCTTTGCCTAAGTAATCTGTGCCGCCACCCGAACGTAAGCCGAGCACCGCACATCGGTTAAAGTAAATGGCTCTTTTAAAGAGGTCGCGATCCTACCAGAATTCACTATCAAAGCAAGTAAAAATCCATATTCCAAGCAGGTTTTGCGCAAATATTCGCCACCAAACAAAAGGGGAGCCTTGCTCCCCTTTTGTTTAGATAACAGCAAAACCCTGCGAATTAAGGCTTTTTAGACCACACCTTGCACCAGCCAGCTGGACTGACTTGTTTGCCGGGGAACAAATTACAGCCCAAGGCTTTCACATCACCTTTTGCTTGCGCACAGTTTGCACAATTACTACCAGCTACCGTCGATTGGGTAACATAGCCCAAGGCTTTAGCTTGTGGATCTTCAGCAGTTAGCGGCACGTCCGCAGCCACTGCCACGTTACACACTGGGATGAGGGCTAAGCCTGCGGCTGCGCCAGAAATTTTCATAAAGTCTCTACGGTTCATAGGTCTTCCTCGTAACAAGTTTTCGTTGGTTAATCAATTATCATGCGCTGGCGTAACGACTTCAGCGGCCATTCGCCAAGGCTTGCCATCACAGTCTTCGTAATGCGGGCAACTCGCAGGGCATCCGCGGCAAGGTAAGCGATCACCTTGTTGTGCAGATTGCGAATCTTTTGTCTTAGTGTCAGTCATCACATTAATCCTCGTACATTGTTAACCATCTTGTACGGAAATAATTTGATTTAAGACTAGATTTACACTTATTTTCTTAACTTGGCGTTAACCACACCCTGAAAAATCTCCCCTCACTCTAGCAAGAGATACGCTATCCTGCGCAACTGTTTTGCTTTGTTCGGTTAATACATTCCTGATATGTCAAAAACCATTTTAGAAATCGCCCTGCCTACTCCTCTGCGCCGTCGCTTTGATTACTTTGCGCCAGTGGATATGAGCGACGCAGAGACCAAGAAGCTATCCGCTGGGATTTTGGTGCGGGTGCCCTTTGGACATCAGGAGATGACGGGTGTACTGATTAAAACCAAAGATTATACGGATCAAAACCTCGAAAAGTTGCGCCCCGCCCTGGCGATTCTCGATCAAACGCCCGCGTTGGATAGCACCCTACTCGAACTCATTTTGTGGGCAGCCGATTACTATCAATGTCCTGAAGGCGAAGCACTTAGTACCGCCCTACCCGTACTTTTACGCCAAGGCGAAGCCGCCGAAGAGCGCCGCGAAACTTGCTGGCAACTCACCACCGAAGGCAAAGGCTTACCTGCTGGCGCACTCAAACGCGCGCCTAAACAAGCGCTTTTATTGGATGCATTACAAAAACACAAAAAACTCAGCCGTAGCGATATTGCGGCCTTGGAGATTCCCGCCAACATCATTAAAACCTTGGCGGATAAAAATATCATTGAGAAAGCGCTGGCCGATGAGCTAGCATCAGAAACACCCAGCAATATCTTTCGCCAAGCACCCTTAGCACTAAGCGATGAACAGCAAATCGCTTTCGATCAAATCTGTTTCGGACAATTTCAGGTCAGCCTTTTAGATGGCGCAACCGGCAGCGGTAAAACCGAAATCTATCTACAAGCCATTGCCAAGGTATTGGAACAGGGTCAGCAAGCCTTAGTCTTGGTGCCTGAGATTGGTTTAACACCGCAAACTATTGCCCGCTTTCAAAAGCGTTTTGCAGTAGAGGTTGCCGCACTGCATTCCGGCCTAAACGACCGCGAGCGTTTGGATGCATGGCTGCAAGCCAGATCGGGCAAAGCCCAAATTCTGATTGGCACTCGCTCAGCGATTTTCACCCCCATGCCCAAACTCGGCATTATTATTATCGACGAAGAGCACGACGGCTCCTTTAAGCAACAGGATGGCTTCCGCTATTCCGCCCGTGATCTCGCCGTTGTTCGCGCCAACCGTTTACAGATTCCTCTCGTGCTCGGCTCGGCGACGGCATCACTGGAAACCTTGAACAACGCCCAACAAGGCCGCTATCAACATCTCCATTTGCACGCCCGCGCCGGTAATGCCAAACCACCAGAGATTCAATTGCTGGATATTCGCGGCCAAACGTTGCAAGAAGGCTTTTCACAGGAAACTAAAATTGCGATTGGCAACGAGATAGCGGCTGGCAACCAAGTCTTAGTGTTTCTCAATCGCCGCGGCTACGCACCCACATTGGAATGTCACGATTGCGGTTGGTTGGCCAATTGCCCGCATTGCGATGTGCGCATGACCGTGCACCAAACTCCTCGTCACTTGCACTGCCATCACTGCGGCCACCAACGCGCCCTGCCGCGCAACTGCCCCAGCTGTAAAAGCAGCAAGCTGCAACCTTTAGGACAAGGGACAGAGCGCAGCGAAATTGCCTTACGCGATTGGTTTCCCTCTACGGCAATTATCCGTGTAGACCGCGACTCCACTCGCAACAAAAACGCCATGGATAAAATTCTTAACGAAGTCCACCAAGGCGAACCCTGCATATTGATCGGCACTCAAATGCTCGCCAAAGGCCACCACTTTGCGGATGTAACCTTGGTCGTCATCATCGATGCTGACGCGGGCTTATTCAGCACCGATTTCCGAGGCCCCGAGCGTATGGGGCAACTTTTATTACAAGTATCCGGTCGCGCTGGCCGCGCTGAAAAACCTGGGCGAGTGATTTTGCAAAGTCATCACACCGATCACCCGCTGGTACAAACCTTATTTTTTAAAGGCTACCAAGCTTTTGCAGATTTGATTTTGCAAGAGCGACAAATCACACAACTGCCGCCTTACAGATATTTAGCGCTCTTGCGCGCAGAAACAAAGCGGCCAGAAATTGCGTTAGATTTTTTGAAACTCGCCCGCCATGAAGCCGAAGCGATTTTCCCATCCAGCCCGCAATTAAATTACCTTGGCCCACTACCCGCCATGATCGAAAGGCGCGGCGACCGCTTTCGTTTTCAACTGCAATTCAACAGCGCGCAACGCAAACCCTTGCAACTGTTGTTAACGCAGTTGGTAGAAAAGCTGGACGCGAATGCATTGAGTAAGCGCGTGAGATGGGCGGTGGATGTTGACCCTTCAGAGATGGGATAGACAAAAAGGCGCTACCTTTAATCTCAGAAAAATTTGACAAGACATTTGTAAGGTGCAATTATGTTGCACATACAACATAGTGACGAGCTGCCATGTTTGACCGCTGCCTATATTTCAACTCTAATATTTTAATTAGAAAAATCGAAAAGATTTGGGTAGACGCTTACTCAGAAGTAAATTTAGCGCCAGCACATGCATACCTACTACGTTTAGTGTTAGAAAAACCAGGCTTGGCGCAGAAGGACATCGTTGTGGAGCTATCATTGGATAAATCTACAATTACACGCTTTATCGATAAGATGGTTATCGAAGGTTATCTCTACCGAGCTGCCTCACCTACTGGAAACCTAAAAGAACAATTCATATACCCAACTGAAAAGGCTATAGAACTAAAAGAAAAATTGAATAGCATTGGCTCTGATTTGTACAAGAAAATGCAACTTCTATTCTCAGCCGAAGAATTAAAGTCAATTGTTGGGTGGATTCGCAACGCAAATCAGAAGCTCTAATTTTTTTAACTTAACTGTTGTACATACAACAAAATGAGATAAATGAAATGCCATTCGTAAATATCAAAGTCACCAATGAATCCGTGACATCCGAACAAAAACAACAATTGATTGCGGGTGTTACGCAGCTACTGCAAGAGGTTTTACATAAAAATCCTGCAACAACATTTGTCATTATCGATGAGATCAATACTGACAACTGGGGCGTTGCAGGCAAGCAAGTCACTAGCCTTAGACAACATCAAAATTCACCGATTAATAAATAGGGGTTAACATGTCCAGTAATTTTTTTGTGCTTTCAGCAATTGCACTAAATGTATTTATGATTGTATACACCCTGTGGGTGTTGTCGCTTAGCACTTCAGGGAAAATGCCATGGTCCATAGGCGCTGGCCTTCTTGTTTGGTTGTGCGGGCTACATTTTTTTATTGCCAATAAATTACTTTTTCCGCAAAACATATCTGGCATTACTTTTCTAATTATTATTTTTGCAGCCGTCGGGCTTGTGGGATTTATGCTGTTCTCAATACCCGCAATACGCAAACAATTGCTTAAATTGACTCAAGAACAACTCATGTTGATGCAGGGAATTCGCGTTTTTTTTGGTGCCGGTTTTTTAATGCAGGCGGCGCAATCTCATATCCCCTTAACCTTCGGTGTGATTGATGGCTTTACACACATAACCGCCGGATTCCTTGGTTTAATAGCCGCATTCACGGTATCCAAAAAACTCTACGGAAAATCGCGTGTATTGTTCGCAAACATATTCGGTCTCGCTGATATTCTAATTGTGGCGTCATCAATTGCCTTAGTGTTACTGCCCGAACTTGGGCCGCACCATACAATGATGTACGCCGTTTTTTTACCTGCACCTTTATGGCTGTGGTTTCACCTTATCTCCTTGTGGAAGCTGCTGAATGATAAAAGCTCTTCGCAAGCAATGGATGGTTGAACGTGCCCTAGGCTTGCTCCTTACGGCCAAGGTGATATTTGCAAATTTTTACCGTGACGCTTCTGCAACGCGCCCATTACTCCTCTATGCTGAGACCAATATTAAATCTCCCAAAAACTGGGCGAAAATAATAAAAACGCGGAGGCATATCGATATGCAAGCTGGGAAAAAAAACCTATCAACAAAAATCGTTCTATTAACCTTTTCTGCGTTAGGTGTTTTTGCGCTGGTCGCCTGCCAACATCTGCAACGCCCACTCGATGCCAGCCCATCGCAATCTTCAAGCGCGTCCGAATCAGGTGTCGACTGGCCGTTCTACCACGGCAACCCGCACGGCACTCATTATTCCACCTTGAATCAAATCAATACCCAAAACGTTGGCAAACTCAAACTCGCTTGGAGCTTTGATTCAGGCGATGCTTTTGGCGAAGGCCACAGTCAGTCCGACATGCAAAGCAATCCCATGATCGTTAGCGGTAAATTATTTTTCGTTTCGCCCAAAGGTCGGCTGTTTTGTTTGGATGCTGCCACCGGAAAGCAGCAATGGGTTTTCGACCCAGCCTTCGGCGAGCCAATCAATACCAAGCAACGCTTACGCGGCGTTTCTTATTGGAGCGATGCTAGCGAAGAACGCATTTTATTTAGTTTTAAAAACCACCTGCTAGCGGTTAATGCAAAAACCGGCGCTCTAATTACCAGCTTTGGTGAGCAGGGAAAAATTGATTTGCGCGAGGGTTTGGGGCGAGACATCGATAGCGTTTATGTTGCGGAGGTTTCCCCCGGCGTTGTTTATAAAGACCTGATAATCATGGGTAGCACAGGCAATACCCCCGGGCATATACGCGCCTACGATGTGCGCACAGGCAAGATGCAATGGATTTTCCACACTATTCCGTGGCCGGGCGAAATGGGTTATGAAACCTGGCCAAAAGATGCGTGGAAAACGGCTATGGGCGCCAATGCTTGGTCTGGTTTAACGCTGGATCCCGATAATGGTCTGGTGTTTGTGCCACTCGCATCCGCTGGTATGGGTGATAAAGATTTTTACGGTGCCGACCGCATTGGAGACAATCTTTTTGGAACCTCCTTAGTCGCGCTGGATGCAAAAACCGGTAAGCGCACTTGGCATTTTCAGTTCGTTAAACACGACGTCTGGGATCGCGATCCACCAACACCACCCACCTTGATTACCGTAAAACGCGATGGCAAAACTATTCCTGCGCTCGCTCAAGCGACCAAAGCAGGCGTGGTTTTTATTTTCAATCGCCTGACGGGGGAATCGCTTTATCCCCTGCACGAAATTAGTGTACCGGCATCGGACGTTCCCGGCGAAATCACCTCGCCCACGCAAATTATGCCACTGGTACCAGAACCCTTCGCGCGCCAGAAACTCACCGCCGATATGCTGACCACCAGAACACCCGCCGCCCACGAGGCGGTTGCAGCAACCTTCGCCAAACTACGCTCACACGGGCCATTTGACCCGCCCTCAGAAGGCGGCACTATTTTGTTGCCAGGGATGGATGGTGGCGCGGAATGGGGTGGGAGCGCCTTTGATCCGCAAACCGGTCTGCTTTACATCAATGCCAATGAAATGGCGTGGATTGTAAAACTCAGGAAGCAGCAGCCTAAACTTGCTGGCAGCAGCAGCGAAGCGCTTTACCAAAACCAATGCGCTTCATGCCACGGTATAGATCGCAAAGGCAGCCCGCCGGAATTCCCGAATTTGGAAACTGTAGGCAAACGACTCTCGGCAGCGCAAATTGCTAAACATATCGCCAATGGTGGCGGACGTATGCCGGGCTTTAAAAACAAAATGACCGAGCGGGAGATCGCCAATATCGCAGCTTATTTACAGGGCGATCTAACACAACATATTAACTCTGGCATGAAAACTCCGGTTCCAGCCTACCCATCAACCCAAAATGATCCCTATGCGTTTGATGGTTACAAAAGGTTTCTGGATCCCGACGGTTACCCCGCGATACGCCCACCATGGGGAACCCTCAGCGCGTTGGATGTGAACACCGGCAAATATGTCTGGAAGCAACCTTTAGGCGAATACCCGGAATTGGCTGCTCAGGGTATGAAAAATACCGGCAGTGAAAACTACGGCGGCGCGGTAGTCACCGCAGGCGGTGTGTTATTTATTGCCGCCACGGTTTACGACAACCAGTTCCGCGCCTTCGATAAAGCCAACGGCAAGCTTTTATGGCAAACAACCCTACCCGCCGCTGGTATAGCAACACCGGCAACTTATAGCGTTAAGGGTAAACAGTTTGTGGTGATTGGGGCGAGCGGCGGTAAGAATGTTAAAGCGAAACCCGGCGGCGCAATCATGGCCTACACCTTGGCTGACTGATCACCATTACCGCAGCGAATTCACAATCGGTTCGCTGCGGCAGTCGCCAGTAAAGTGTTAAGCAGACCGTGGAAAATCGCACCGCTAATACGTAGTCTAAGTAGTCACTACAGGCGTACAAACTACACACAAACGACCACTACACTGACGCAGACTCGCCATGCACCAACCTATTACCGAAACGACGATTCCCGTCTTCCAACCTCCGCCAAGCTTTTTACAGCGCTGGCAGCGTCGGGTTATTAAATTAGCGATTCTTGCGATGATTCTGTGGGGATTGGCGATTGCGGCCATTTGGAGCCTGCAAGAAAAACTCTTATTTCACCCCGAACCCCTCAACTCTAAATTTAAGTTTGATCTGCCCCATACTGCCGAAGTTTATATCGATGTTGCTGATGCAAAACTACACGCGCTTTATTTGCATCAACCCGCCGCACAAAGCAAAGGCATAGTGCTGTTTTTGCACGGCAATGCAGGCAATTTAGAAACCTGGTTTACCCATACAGATTTTTGGTTAAGCACCGGATATGACGTACTTATGCCGGACTATCGCGGCTTTGGTAAAAGCACTGGCACGATCGAAAATGAAGCGCAATTAAACGATGACGTGCTACGTGCGTGGAATTATGTTGCTCACAACTACAAGGATAAGAAAAAGGTTTTTTACGGCCGGTCGCTTGGCACCGGCTTGGCCGCTAAGCTCGCGACTCAAACACCTGCAGATTTAGTGGTTTTGGTATCGCCCTACACCAGCATGACGGCTATGGCGCAACAATATTATCCTTGGGTGCCCTCGTTTATTCTTCGTTACCCGTTAGAAACCGATCAACTTTTACCGCAACTCAACACCAAAATTCTTTTGCTTCACGGCACCAGTGATCGGCTTATCTCCCACGAACACAGCAAGCACTTGGCAACACTTAATCCCAAAGCGCGCTTGGTGGAAATTGAAGGTGCAGACCACGGCGACATCCACCATTTTGACGCTTATACAAACACACTCAAACAAGCCCTTGAATCTCTTTAAGTGATTGCATGCGCCTCATAAGTGCGCGATGAGTGACTCACCCGCCTATTACCATTACAATCGCGCAACCTTTTAGCTCGCAGCTCAAGTTGGCTGCGAGCCCGTTTATACCGCCGAACACTTTAAGACGCCGATTAAGATGAGCAGAGACTTCGCCAAACGCAATGCCGCTCCAACTCGCAGAGCTTCCGCCGCTAAAGGCAAACCCGCACCCGCGTGGTTATGGTTTGTGATGGGCGCCATTTTTGGCGCCTTTGTGATGACCTTGGTCTTTACGCTGCACAAGCCAAAACCCACGCCAGACCCGGCAGCCGAAATCGCCAAGCCTGCAGAAAACGAATCCAAAACACCGAAACCTCGCTTCGATTTTTACAAACTCTTGCAAGAGAGCGAGCAAATTGTGCCCGCTACCGAAACCATCGGCGATGCAGATAAAGCACCCGAAACTCCCGCGAGCAATATTGAATATATCTTGCAAGTGGGTTCCTTCCCCAATCAAACCGAAGCCGACAAGCTACGAGCGCAATTGATTTTGCTCAACTTGGATGCCCACATCGAATCAGTGGAAATCCACAAAGGCGAAATTTGGCATCGTGTAGTTGTCGGCCCGTTTGACTCGCAAGAAAAACTGGCGACTGCACGCTCAGCGCTGGTCAACAATCAGTACACGGCACTGGTATTAAAGCGCGCGAAAAACGCGAAAAAATAACTCATCCCAAACTCAACAGCGCCCAACAGATTGAAAAGATCTGCTGGGTGCTGAATTCCGCTTGAAATCTCCCGCAACGCCCCCACTTTCAATAACTCAAGTAAGCCCATTCTGTAAGGATTTTTTGTGACAACTATTCTTTGTGTTCGCCGCGATGGCCAGGTGGTTATCGGCGGCGACGGTCAAGTTTCACTCGGCAATACCGTAATGAAAGGCAATGCACGCAAAGTGCGCCGCCTCTACAAAAACCAAGTTATCGCTGGCTTTGCCGGTGGCACTGCCGATGCTTTCACCCTCTTCGAGCGCTTTGAAGCCAAGCTTGAAGCGCACAACGGTCAACTCACCCGCGCCGCCGTTGAACTGGCTAAAGATTGGCGCACAGATCGCAGCTTGCGACGACTAGAAGCCCTACTCGCGGTTGCCGATAAAGAAGCCTCGTTGATTATTACCGGCAACGGCGATGTCATTCAGCCCGAAGACGATTTAATTGCGATTGGCTCCGGCGGCAATTATGCGCAAGCTGCAGCGCGTGCGCTGTTGGAAAATACCGACTTAGATGCGCGCTCAATCGTTGAAAAAGGATTAAAGATTGCCGGTGATATTTGTGTATTCACCAATCACAACCACACGATTGAAGTGTTGGATTACTAATCAACAGGGAATCGTCATCTTCGCGCAGCGGAGATCCAGCCGTTAACAAACTTCAATCAAAAGCTGGATCCCCGCTACGCGAGGATGACGACTTCCAAAGAAATTAATTTCAGTTGTTTATTGCATTGAGCAATATAACTAATAACTTTTTTAAGAGTTTTTTATGTCCTCCATGACTCCGCGCGAAATCGTGCACGAATTAGATAAACATATTGTTGGTCAACAAAACGCCAAGCGCGCAGTGGCTATTGCCTTGCGTAACCGCTGGCGTCGCATGCAAGTGCCTGAAGAAATGCGCGGCGAAATTACGCCTAAAAATATTTTAATGATTGGCCCAACCGGTGTGGGCAAAACTGAAATTGCTCGCCGTTTAGCAAAATTAGCCAATGCTCCTTTTATTAAAGTAGAAGCGACTAAATTTACCGAAGTGGGTTATGTGGGCCGCGATGTGGAATCCATTATTCGCGATCTGGTTGATGTAGCAATAAAATTACTCCGAGAGCAAGCCGTAAAAAGCGTTGAGTTTCGCGCAGCCGAAGCAGCTGAAGAGCGCATCTTAGATGTTTTGCTCCCACCTGCACGGGATTTGGCAAGCGAAGAAAGCAAGCACGAATCTGCAACCCGCCAAATCTTCCGCAAAAAATTGCGCGAAGGCGAGTTGGACGATAAAGAAATTGAAATTGATATAGCCGCTACCAGCGTGGGCGTAGAAATTATGGCGCCGCCCGGCATGGAAGACATGACCAATCAATTGCAAA